>JAGLUM010000254.1 GCA_023134755.1 Fidelibacterota bacterium
GGATATGGGTGGCTTAATTCAAATCATTATATTTATAAAAAGCTAATGGGACATATGTTTAACGATAATATGTCACATGGAGAAGCATTCCAATACGCAATGACCGATTATTTCTTTTCAAGCTTTGGAAGAAATGCCAATTTTATTGATTATGTGAATGGACAACTTATTTACAAATATTTTCGCAAATCCATGTTTTATCAGTTTTGTATTTTGGGAGATCCGTCTGCGCGTTTCCCCAAAAAACATATTACAGATTCTTTTAATCTGTCCCCCAAAAGCGTAACATCAGGGGAAACGGTTATCCTGCAGGTTGAAGAACCGAATATTACAAAAGGTGTTATGGATATTGTTGGTACTCGTCAGCAAGAAAGGAAATTTCCCATTCAACAAAAGATAAAAATAGATTTCAATCAAAATGAAGCATCATTTATTATGCCATCCCACGACAACAGCATTTCGGATGGCATGATTCAACTGACATACTGGGACGCAAACGGTAATGTATATGTAGGGGCAGAGCATATTTCCCTGAATGCTCCCTATATAGAATCAATTGATTACTATCCGTTTCAACCAGCAGTAAGTGACAGTGGTGTTGTAATAAGAATGAATATTGCTTCAAACAGAGATATAGATGGTGCATATCTGCGCATATATAATGATCAAAGTACAGAAGAAAACTACCAAAAATTGGCGTTAACTGCAGTGAATAACACGCGGTATGAAACAAGTGATAATATTTATTATACCGGGAAATCAACCTTCTATACTGCCGAAAATGATACTTCTGAAGCAATAACGTGTTATTCTGGAAATTATTTCATGCCAGTATTTTTTATTGATGGAGACAGTCTGACCGGAGATTTTTATCGGCTTTCGCCACAGATATCTCCTTCAAAAGATATCGCAATTTTAGAATATGCCATTGAAAATGGGAAAAGCAAACTTGTATTATATAACCAAGCAGATACCAGCGCTCATGTCGTGCTTACAATGACTGTTTTGGATTCCGGATTCACACGTTCATATTATGATACGCTTCTAACCATTAATGATGTTGAAGGACAATATGAAAGTGGAACAGATAAAATAAACACCTATTATTTTGATTTTTTACCCACTTATGGTACAAGTACCTTTGAAATTAAAATTGATCCTATAGA
>JAGLUM010000255.1 GCA_023134755.1 Fidelibacterota bacterium
AAAATAATTGCGATCAGTGTGTAATTTTCTTCATTTAACTGCTTTCGATAAATTTTGTAACCGGTAAAATTGTAACTTTCATCCGCCGTCCAGGATATGCTTACACTATCTGATTCGCTGATAAGTGCCAATAATGTCGGGCGCGGAATAAGGCTGTTTTGAATATAATTGTAGCGGATTGGAACATATTCTGTAATTTGACTTAGGGTCCATGTGTAATACCTGGCAGCCCAACCCGGATTTCCGCTGGCGGTTTCCTCTACCTGTACCAATTTACCGTCATTGGTCCATTTGACGAACATTCGGATATGACTACCGGCTTTATTTGTGGCATCACCTGGCAATAAATTATTGAAATTGGACAACTGTGAAGAGCAGTTGTAAAAGGTACTAGTTCTGTATTTCTTACTTGTATTCCAACAGACACTTACAAATCCGGAGCAGTCGGCACCCACCGAGTTATTCAAATCCACAGGGCCGGTATTCATATCACCTGCCAGTTTTCCGGCGGCTATACCGGCATCAAACTGGACAATGGTGCTCCAGCCGCCCCATTGATAGGGAATTCTTTGATTCTGGCCAATCTGGATCCAGGAAGGTGTTGTAACGGTGCTGGTTGTCCCTATATTGCTCGCTGTTGCAGTCCAAATATGCTGAACATATTCATCACCGGTGACAAGTGCTTGTGTGCGGGTAACAATACCGTCCGCAGCTTTTGCAAAGCTGACAAGTTCCGCTTCCGGTTTTTGCTCAATAAATTCATTAAAATGATATGTTTCGTTAAATTGTTCAGGATATTCTGCATCTATTTCCGGTGTGTCCGCATGATATTTCCAACGAATAATATGGATACCGTCTTTTGATGACTGCATGTGATACAGTTCGCCTTTTGTGTCAACATAAAATTCTCTAAAAATATAGGTGTATTGCTGCTGCGGAAGAAGAATTCTTGCCATAATATGTGCCTGTTCGTCGAGAAGATATACATAGCGCGCGACAGACAGCGGGACATGCTGTATGATTGATTCCGCATAAATATAATGCAGTTTATCCGGGGTACTGCCAAGATAATCAACAGATCCAACATCCGGGACATGAAGAAATACAGTTTTTTCTCCTATTTGAATATTCACTGTCTCCGGCAAGGTGCGGGTAACATGGATCGCATAGGTACTTGCTTTTGTAAATTGGTTTTGATCGCATTGTACCACACCATCAGCATATCTGGTCTGAATGCTATTATTTTGTTTATAAAATCCATAAAACATTTTTTGGAGATCATCCAGTTCAGATACAAGAATGAAATTATTTCCTTCCTGACGATAAACCCGCTGCGGGCTGAGCAGGTAGCGGTTTTCATCATCCTGATAAAAATCAAGGATATGGGGTAAATGAACTTTTTCTGCAGAAATTAAGCCTTTATTATTAAATGTTTTCAACATAGCGTTTTCCGTATCAAAAATAATGATACGGTCATTATCAACCTGAAAAGACAGGGGTCCGTTATGCAAACCTTGGTAAGATCGGTGTTTGACTTGCTCGGCATCTTCGCCCCAAGGGATTTTCAACATTTCTGTGTATATCATACCTGCATATGCCATAGATATACCGGCTGTACATACAATGAAAAGTGGTGTTAAGAAATTTTTCAGTTTCATATTTACCTTTGGTTCACTAATTTACATCACGGTGGAAATATAATACATAATAATCGGGGTAAATATGAAATTGATTAGTTTATTGGGTTTATTAACACTTTTGTTTATTGCATGGCTATTATCTTATCATAAAGATAAGGTCAATTTACGAACCGTTTTATGGGGGTTGTTTCTACAATTTTTATTTGCCGTGATCATACTTCAAAAATCAATGCTCAGCTGGGTCGGGATGGGTATATTTGCACTGCTTTTGATTATCTATGTATTCCGTGATCTTATCAAGTCGTCCTGGCTGAAGTTTGCATGGATTGCTGCAATTATTGTCTGTTCGGGTGCGATCAGTTTCCTGGTTTTCCAAATTCTACAGGTCATTTCATTTTCTCTTTGGATTATTTTTATTTTATTGGCCATGCTGCTAAATAAATATTTATTAAAAGCAGACCGGATAAAACCATATTTAAACGCATTATTGATTATCAGTATATTTACTGCCCCCGTTGCCAAGGGCCTTTGGGGACAAGAAATTTTCCAATCTTTCAGTAACGGTGTCGCTAAATTTCTAAGCATGGCACAGTATGGCGCACAATTTATGTTTGGCAACCTGGCAAAACCGGAGTATTTTTTCCCGGAAAACACGGCTTGGCCGGGATTTGGATATCTCTTTGCTTTTGCGATACTCCCAACCATCATATTTTTTGGTGGATTCATGAGTGTGTTATATCATTTTGGTATTATGCAGCGCATTGTGGAAACAATGGCGAAATTTATGAGTTGGTCCATGGGAACCAGCGGAGCAGAAACACTTTCCTGTTCTGCAAATATATTTGTCGGCCAAACAGAAGCTCCCTTGCTCATCAAACCTTTTTTAAATGAAATGACTGAATCTGAATTGCTGACAGTTATGGTCGGTGGATTTGCAACCATCGCCGGTGGCGTCCTTGCCGGTTTTATTGCAATGGGCGTGGATCCGGGTCACTTAGTTGCAGCAAGTGTAATGTCCGCACCAGCAGCCCTGGTTATCGGAAAAATCATCTGTCCTGAAATCAAAAAATCAAAAACAGCCGGGATGGTAAAAATACCGCAGATGGATCGTGCTCAAAATGTTCTCGGTGCGCTTTCTAACGGCATAACCGACGGCCTAAAACTTGCTGTAAATGTTGGGGCTATGCTCATTGGATTTATTGCTATTATCGCCGTTATTGATGTGGGATTTAACTGGATGGATTCCCTTATTGACGGTAAACTTCTCGGTAACGCGTATTTTGCCTACGAAGTAAACAGTGGCATATCACCTGCAATGGGAGAATATGCCGGTATTTTTCCGGGGTCTCTTCAAACCTTTTTCGGCTTCATCTTCCGTCCTCTTGCCTGGTTGATGGGTGTATCCTGGGAATTTGCGGATGAAGTCGGAAATCTTCTTGGAATGAAAATTGCGCTCAATGAATTTGTTGCATACGGTACATTAGGTAATTATATACATACGGGTGTGTTGGATGAACGTGCGCAAATTATTGCAACTTATGCTATTTGCGGATTTGCTAATTTCTCTTCTATTGGTATTCAATTAGGCGGTATCGGCGCTCTGGCTCCGGGCAGGAAAAACACGCTTGCTAAGATAGCTCTTAAAGCAATGATCGGTGGTGCTCTTGCAAGTTGGATTACTGCAACTATAGCAGGTATATTATTGTAAGTAATATGATAGACTCTATTATTGATATGGTTCATTTTCTTGCTTCCCGCGAATGCAGCGGACGGCGGACCGGCACTCCGGGCTCTGCCGCGGCACGGGATTATATTATCGATAATATGATGAGAGCCGGAATTCATCCCGGTGGGACAAATGGATATATCCATCAATTTGGCGGACTGCCTGAAGAAAAGACGGGATCAAATATTATAGGTGTTGTTCCCGGTCGAGGCAAGCTCAGAGATCGTTTTATCTTAGTGGATGCTCATTACGATCATCTTGGCAAACAAAAGATCGGCCTGCGTTATTATCCCGGTGCTGATGACAATGCATCCGCCGTTGCCACGATCCTGCATGCGGGGAAGTTCTTCGTCGAAGCGGAGGAATATAATAATGATGCCCGTCGTTCATTGATCATTACCTGTTTTGATGCGGAAGAACCCCCTTATTTTAATTCCGAGCACATGGGTGTAGAACATTTCTGCAAGGATTTCCCTGAGGTCATTGAACGAATTGATCTTGCCATCATTCTTGATATGCTGGGTCATCGTATGGGTGAAGGCCGCGTTCCGGAGAAATTCCAGGAGATATTCTTTGTGATCGGGGCTGAAAAGTCCGGAGTTGGCGCAATTCTTGATGAAATGCAAATTGCAGTTAAAAACCTTTCCCCGATGAGGATGGGTGCTCATGCTATTCCTCCCTCGGGAGATTATATTCCTCTGTACAAATATGATCTGCCTTATTTATTTATGACCACCGGAAAATTCCGCCAATATCACACTTGTCACGATACGGCAGAAAAACTCGATTATCCTAAACTCGAAAGGATCAGTAATTATCTGGCTTACCTTCTTACCGTTCTGGCTGAATCTCCTGCTGAAGCTTTTGTTTATGACCGTCTTGGTGAAAACGACCTTTCAACTTTAAATACCTTAAGGGAACTGTTTGCCCGCATGGATGAAGATGAAAATATTCCTAAAAATCAAAGCGTTTTTGAATTTTTACACAAACGATTCATTCGGGATGATACAAATACTCCTTCTAAATTCGGCAATATAAAGGATTTTCTCCAACGTGCTATCCGGCAATGTGAAACCGATGGTAATTTAGATCATAATGAACGTTCAAAAATTAACTATCTGCTTGACGTGATCTCCAAATATATGCATTAAGAAGAGGTTGAGAGTAGATCCGCTTTCGTCAAAAACTACGGCGAACAAGATGGTTGAGTATATTGTAGGGAACAGTTTTAAACCGTTCCGTGCTTGTTGTCTGTTCGACGAAGCCTTAGCAAAGTCGGAAAAATTGATTCACCTTCATACATTTTTGCTATGATTAAAATCGCAGCTTCAGTGTAATTGTTTACGATATAATAATGAAGCTTATCTGCTTTAGTCTGTAATTGGCTCTATTTTATCCATACGTCCTATGAACAGGATTGCCCTAGTATCCACTTCCTGGATTATTAGCAAGAACGGTTTATTAAAGATCACTGAATCATTATCATGGATACCTATATCTATCATAATAACCGTTACCGCGGCAGCTTCTGCACCCTCTTCATCTACATTCAGAAAGGTTTTATGCAATATATTGCCGACAAATAAACCATCTGCAGTAGTCATGCGACTGAGATCCGGATTAGTAAACAACACGTTAGCTCCTAAATATTTCATTACTTTTACCAGACTATAGCTAGCTTCAATTTTCATTTTTGGTACATTTAGAAAAATACTTTCGTCCTGACTATTATCCATCCAGTTATCCCAATCCGAAACCACTAAAGAGGCAACAAAATCATCGATATCGCCTGTTGGCATAATGAGAGTCATAGCATAATTTTGATCTTCTCCAAAAGGGAGACTAACGACTTCTACCGTTTCATCGTGAAAACGGCTGATATTTGTGATAGTTCCACTACTCATCATATCGCAATTTTCCACGCTACCGTCAGAGGCATAAAATGGCTGCGGAGTTGTTGAAGAAGTTTCAAAACTTGTATACCATGGACCCTTAAAATAAGTTGCGTTTGCCAGGGCCATTACTGTAGCTTGAAGATCCTTCGCAGTAACAATCTGTTTAATGCGTTCATGGGTGTTATCGGACGCCCATTGATTGATTGTATCGGCTGCAGCTTCCGGATTCCCAAGAAAATCAAGTGCAGATACCTCACTTTCAAAATAATACCGACAGGTTGCCAAATAACTACTCAGGAGCTCATAGCCGGGTTGATACCAAATTGCCTGCGCCAGGCTAATCTCAATGTCATTACCCTGATCATATAGATATTCTTTGAACTGTTTATAGAGCACATTTATTTCACTATCGGTATATCCATTATAATGCATGATATCTTTGAGCATATCTGCGGTTTGATTGCCCGTACCGTTATAAAACATGCCCAGAGCATAAGCAATACTGGTGGGTGAAATAAAATTGTTTTCCGCAGAGTCCATAGGATTATCAGCTAAATATTTAAACAAATCCAGTCCAAACTGATTCATACATCGCGCAAAACCCTCTTTATCTCCTACAATCTCAAATCCAAATTCCGTATAACCAAAATCCGCCGGGGTATCATTATGATCTACTTTTACTACTTCCGGAATTACCCGGGTGGTGGAATCTGTGTATACCGTAAAAAGCAATGGTAAGGGATTTGAGACAAGCTCCGCTTTATCCGATCCGCTTTTCGGGGAAAGATAGATCACACTGTCCTGTTCATCCAGCACAACAAATTCTTCAAGGCTGTAATCACCCACATTGAGTAACATGGGTTCCGACAGATAGGTCGTGTTGAAGAGGGAGAGTTCGAGCTCATCGGAAATGAGTTCACTTGCTGCGTTCATGTAGCTAACACGTACATGATCGGGGGTTGGTGCAGATGTTACTTTTTGTAGCGTTGTGTTCGATACGCCAAATTGCGCAATACCTTGTTGCGTAATTTGATTTCCATCAAACCAGCTGCATGCAGAGAGAAACAGGAGCGCAAATAAGAAAATGTAGGTCTTCTTCATTTTCAATACTCCTTATATTATACTTTACATAAATGTACAAAAAATAAATTCATTGTCAATAAAAAACCCCGATGTAATATCGGGGTTTTTGTATTTACTTATATAAATCGAAAAATTTTATTCTTCAATGGCTGCCTGTGCTGCTGCAAGACGTGCAATCGGAATACGATAAGGAGAACAACTGACATAGTTCATGCCGACTTTGTGACAGAACTTGACAGATGAGGGTTCACCACCATGTTCACCACAGATACCAACTTTAAGATCCGGACGAACGGAACGACCTCTTTTCGTTCCCATTTCAACCAACTGGCCTACGCCTGTCTGGTCTAATTTTTGGAAGGGATCATCTGCTAAAATTCCTTTTTCTAAATAGACGGGAAGGAATTTACCGGCGTCATCACGGCTGTAGCCAAAGGTCATCTGTGTTAGGTCATTGGTTCCAAATGAGAAAAATTCCGCATATTCAGCAATTTCATCTGCTGTTAGCGCAGCACGCGGAATCTCAATCATGGTACCGACCAGGAATTCAACACTGTCGTTTTTTTCTTCAAAGACTTTTTGTGCTGTATCGCGAATGATACTTTCCTGCATTAGATATTCTTCTTTTGTACCAATGAGGGGAACCATAATTTCCGGTTTTGTCTCGATGCCCTTTGCTTTACAATTCAAGGCTGCTTCAATAATGGCACGTGTCTGCATTTCGGTAATTTCCGGATAGGTAATCCCTAAACGGCATCCGCGGTGCCCAAGCATCGGGTTAAATTCTGCTAATGAATCAACTTTTATTTTCACTTCTTCTACAGAAATGCCCATTTCATTAGCCATTTCTTTTTGATTTTCCGGTTCGTGTGGAACAAATTCATGAAGCGGCGGATCCAGAAGGCGTATTGTTACCGGCAGACCGTTCATTGCTTCAAAGATACCTTCAAAATCTTCCCGCTGATACGGAAGGATTTTTGCCAATGCAACTTCACGTCCTTCAACATCTTCACTAAGGATCATCTCACGAATGGCTTTAATTCGTTCACCTTCAAAGAACATATGTTCTGTCCGGCATAGACCAATTCCTTGCGCGCCGAAGCTACGTGCAACTGTTGAATCATGAGGTGTATCCGCATTTGTACGAACTGCTAATTTTGTGTGTTTTTCACAGAGTGTCATTAATTTACCGAAATCGCCACTGAGTTCCGGATCAATTGTTGAGATCTTACCGGAATAAACTTCACCGGTAGAACCATTTAATGAAAGCCAATCACCTTCATTATAGACCTTTTTATCAATTGTCATCGTGCGTTTTTTATAATTGATCAATATGCTGCCAGCTCCGGAAACACAGCATTTACCCATACCGCGTGCAACAACAGCCGCGTGGGATGTCATTCCACC
>JAGLUM010000256.1 GCA_023134755.1 Fidelibacterota bacterium
TGTTTTCCATCGTAAAATGCGATCTTAATGTCAATCACCTTACTACCGGTAAGGGGACCTTCGGTGGAAACCGCTTTAACACCCTTTTCTACTGAGGGGACAAAGGATCGGTCCACATTCATTCCAACCAATTGGCTGACAAATTCAATGCCTTCACCGCGTTCTTTGGGTTCAATACGCAGAAATACTTCACCGAACTGACCTGCGCCACCGCTTTGTTTTTTATGGCGGTAATGGCCTTCTGCTGTTTTACGGATCGTTTCCCGATAAGGAATTTTCGGTTCTGCCTGATTAATTTCAATATGGTAGCGCTGTTCGATTTTCTTCAAACTGACTTCAAGATGTGTTTCGCCCTGACCGGATACGATCGTTTGTTTGAGTTCCGGGTCAACCACATAATGGAAACTGGGGTCTTCAGCACAGACCTGAGCTAATCCGACACCGATCTTTTCATCATCACCCTTTGCGGATGCTGTAACCGCAACACGCATAATGGGATCAGGAAATTTAATTCCATCATATTCAATCGGAAATTTGGGATCACAGAGGGTATTACAGGTATGGGTATCTTTTAGTTTTACCACTGCTCCGATATCACCGGCCTGAATTTTTTCCATCTCAACCCGATGCTTCCCGTTCATTGTGAAAATCGCCCCAAAGCGTTCGTTTACACTTGTTTGCATGTTCTTTAGATCATTACCTGGTTTCAAGGAACCGGACATCACTTTATAGAAGGATATTTCGCCGAGATGCTGTTCGTATATGCTTTTATAAACAAATATACTTACGGGTTCAGCGGAATCGATTTTTCTGATAATTTCTTCTTCGGTTCCGGGTTTTTTCCCTTTGACTTCACCTTGCGTATCAGGTGCCGGTGCAAAATCCTTTACTAATTCCGTCAAGCGGCTAATACCGACATTTTCCTGCGATGAGATACATACCAGCGGGAAAAGGGTCCGTGACAAAATAGCGTTTTTCAGTCCGTTGTTAATTTCTTCTTCCGATAATTCGCCGGATTCAAAATATTTTTCAAGTAAAACATCATCGGATTCCGCGACTAATTCAACCAACTTTTCATAAAGTTCATCTACGCGACCCTGATGTTCAGCAGGAATAGCTTCTTCTTTGTATTTACCTTTTTCACCGAAAACCAGCATTTTTTTCTTCAGAATATCTACAATGGTATTAAACGCAGGACCTTCATTGACCGGGAATTGTGTGGGGAAAACACGATCGCCGTAACGATCCTGCAAGGACTTAATAACACCATCAAAATTGGTATGTTCTTTATCTAACATAGAAATCGCGATAAAAGGCGGAATATTATTTTCGGCCAGGGCATCCCATGCCAATTCAGTTCCAATTTCGATACCGGAGGTGGCATCCACAACTAAAATCGCTGCATCTACTATATGGCAGACTGCTTTTAATTCCCCAGAAAAATCAATATAACCGGGTGTATCAAGAAAATTCAACTTTACGCCCTCGTGCTCAATATGAATCAAGGATGCGCGTAGTGATATTTGACGTTCAATTTCTTCAAGTGAATAATCTGATGTCGTGGTTCCTTCTTGAATTGAACCAAGTCGATTAATAGTACCTGCATTCAGCAAAAAGGCATCTGCGAGGATTGTTTTTCCTGTTGCTGAATGACCAACCAAGGCGATATTCCGAATATCTTTGGTCAATATTGCCATTTTATTTCCTCCATAATAGGTTTCATTTATTTCAAAGCTTGTCTAACGACTTTACCCGTTGCCGACCGTGGAAAATGGGTTACATATACAAATTTTTTCGGTATCTGATACAGGGGTAATTCGTTTTTTATAAATTCAATTAATTCTTTATCATCAGGATGTTTACCGTCTTCAGCAATGATATAGGCTTGGATCGTTTCTGAATATTCATCCTGATATACTCCTGCAACAACCACTTCTTTTATCTTGGGATGTTTTGCCAAAACCATTTCGATCTGTTCCGGATATACTTCAAATCCCCTGACATGAATGACATAGGCCTTTCGGTCAACAAAGTACAGATAACCATCCATATCACATCGCCCAAGATCGCCGGTGTGATACCATCCGTCATGAATATTCTCTTGCAGCAAATCTTGCAGATCTTCAGTTAAAATCGTAGAAATAACACATATTTCCCCGATA
>JAGLUM010000257.1 GCA_023134755.1 Fidelibacterota bacterium
AGCGGCCATTATTTCAATTATTGTTATCATCCTAATGGTTATTGCACTTGCCAAAGAGTATCTGCGTCCGGGTTTGATTCTACTGTCTGCAGTGGTATTTTTTATGGCCGTGGGAATTATTTCCACAAAAGAAATGTTAGCTGGATTTTCCAATAAAGGAATGATTACCGTTGCAATTTTATTCTTGGTCAGTGCCGGGATTGCACAAAGCGGAGCCTTGGATATAATGGCACGGAATATTCTTCCGAAACGCAAAAGAAAAACCCCCTTGCTTCTCTTGCAAATAATGCCTTTCGTTACCTTCTTATCTGCATTTCTTAACAACACACCTGTTGTTATTATTTTTGCGCCGTTGATAAAAAAATGGGCAGATAAACTGCGAGTCCCCGCGTCAAAATTCTTGATTCCACTTTCTTATGCCACGATTTTCGGTGGTATTTGTACCCTTATTGGTACATCAACCAATCTAGTCGTACATGGCTTGATGTTGGAAAACGGGTATGAAGGATTAAGTATGTTTGAATTAGCAAAGGTTGGCATTCCGGTCGGTATTGTGGGATATATTTATCTTGTGACCATTGGACATCGTCTCTTGCCTGAAAATAAAGATATACTGGAAGATCTTGAAGAAAATCCAAAAGAATATCTGACAGAAATGATTGTATCAAAAAAAAGTCCATTGTCCGGGAAAAGTGTTAAAGATGCAGGATTACGTAATCTTAGAGGAGTATTCCTCATGGCGATCGAACGTAACGATACATCTATTGAAACAGTCAATGATGAAGAAATTATCTATGAAGGAGATCGATTACTTTTCACAGGTCAAACCGATGAACTTGATGATTTAAACAGCATACCCGGTTTAATATCTGATGCTGAAGCATATTTTGATAAGGATTTTCAGCGTATTCAGAAAAAATTAGTTGAAGTTGTTGTTTCTCCGCAATTCCCGGGACTCGGTACAACAATCAAGGAATATAATTTCAGATCTGTATATCGGGCGGTCGTTGTTTCGATCCACCGTAACGGCAAACGTATTAGGAGTAAAATCGGGGATGTGCGATTGAAAGTCGGTGATAACTTGATTTTACTTACAACAAAAAACTTCAGTCGCCGTTGGAAAAACTCGCAGGATTTCTACATGGTTTCGGATATTAAAGATGTTGATTCCGGAAGAAAAACGAAGAAGACAGTTTTTATTGCCATAGGTATTGTAATACTAATGATTTTAGGTGCAACGCTGGGTAAATATGCTCCCATTCAGTCCGGCAATAAGCTTGATATGTTCTATTTTGCGGCAATAGCTGCTGTTATAATGGCATGGTTGAGCATTTATGCATCCAATGAATATACCCGGTACATCAATTGGGATGTATTAATTACTATTGCCTGTGCATTTGGGATTAGTAAAGCACTTCAAAATACCGGAGCAGCAGATGTAATTGCTGGGTGGATGATTGCTATTGTTGAACGTTGGGGCGCCGTAGGCGTATTAGCCGGAATCTATTTGTTAACAACCATATTTACAGAAATTATTACGAATAATGCTGCTGCTGCCCTGATGTTTCCCATTGCTCTTTCAGCATCACAGCAGTTAGGTGTAAATCCGCACCCATTTTTTATTACAATTTGCATAGCTGCATCGGCAAGTTTCTCCACTCCAATCGGGTATCAGACAAATCTCCTGGTTCAAGGAATAGGAGGATATAAATTCAATGATTATGTGAAAATCGGGTTACCGTTGAATATTATAGCCATGATCGTCACCGTGCTGCTTGTCCCCTTATTTTGGCATTTTTAAGGTAAAATAACTGCCATGATCGATAATATAAAATTCTTATATACATATCATTTTTCATGATGCATTTTACAGTTCTCTATGTTGTTATTTTTATGAGAATAAAGAGCATAATTCATTTCATTTTTTGTGTAAATAGCTTATATTTATAAGTTTTATAAAACTTATAAAGGAACAGTACATATCAGCAGAAAGAACGTTTTTACACATGTATAAAATCAGTGTTTATGGGACTGATTGCGCCGAAGGCATGGGATGAAGAAGTAAGCAATATGCAACTGTTTACTTCATGCCATTATTTTAATTCAATTATTATTTAAAAATAGAGATAATTATGAAGAAACAATTTAATAAAAATATACTTGTTACCGGCGGTGCGGGATTCATTGGCTCCCATGTGCTTCGTCTATTTGTAAATAAGTACCCGGATTATCAGATCATTAATCTTGATAAACTAACCTATGCGGGAAATCTGGAGAATTTAAAGGATATTGAGAATAAAGAGAACTATCACTTTATCAAAGGTGATATATGCAATCAGGATCTACTTAACGAAATATTTGAAAATCATCATATCAATGGGGTAATTCACCTTGCTGCAGAATCTCATGTTGACCGGTCTATTGAAGATCCGTCAGCATTTGTTGAAACCAATGTTTTTGGCACTATTTCATTATTAAATACCGCAAAGAAATATTGGCCTGGTAATACGAAAGACAATCTTTTTTATCATATTTCTACCGATGAAGTATATGGCGCCTTAGGTAAAACAGACCTTTTTACTGAAAAAACCGCCTATGATCCCAAATCTCCATATTCAGCATCGAAAGCATCATCTGATCATTTTGTAAGGGCGTATCATAATACCTATGAATTACCTACCGTAATCAGCAATTGTTCAAATAATTATGGGCCAAATCAGTTCCCGGAAAAATTAATTCCCCTGATCATTAATAATATCCGACAAAAGAAACTGCTGCCGGTTTATGGAAAGGGTGAAAACGTACGTGACTGGCTGTATGTTGAAGATCATGCCAAAGCAATAGATCTTGTTTTTCATAAAGGGAAAATCGGTGAGACCTATAATATAGGCGGGTCGAATGAATGGAAAAATATTGATCTGGTAAAGCTAATTTGTCGTATCATGGATAAAAAATTGAAGAGGCAGTCAGATGAATCGAAGCAACTCATAACATTTGTTAGCGATCGTCCCGGCCATGATTTGCGCTATGCAATTGATGCTTCAAAAATTATCAATGAACTTGGCTGGGAACCGGGCCTGCAATTTAAAAAGGGTATTGATAAAACAATAAATTGGTACCTGAATAATCAACAGTGGTTGGATAATGTAGTAAACAAGAGCTATCTTAAGTATTATGATAAGATGTACGGAAGCAGATGACTGTTGAAGAATTGATAGGTTGAAAGGTCGAAATACACGGCCGCATTTTTACTTATTTCTGACAGTCATTCTGCCCCGATGCTTCGGGGTCAGAATCTAATGGACGAGTGCAATATTGAATGAGATCCTGAAACAAGTTCAGGATAACGGTGTTTCTTGGGTCAGGTCTACATTAATTTTTTTGATTCGTCAAGATTAAATCAAAGAGAATTAACGAGTAAAAACAAATCTAAGTCTAAAAATTTATAAACATGTGAGAAATATGAATTCAAAAAAAACACAAAATTCATCCAAAATGAAGGGTATCATATTAGCCGGTGGTTCTGGCACTCGTTTATATCCCCTTACCCTTGCGGTTAGCAAGCAATTATTGCCTGTTTACGACAAGCCAATGATATATTATCCGCTTTCTACTCTCATGTTGGCAGGGATTCGGGATATTTTGATTATAACTACACTGGAAGATCAAAGTGCTTTCAAACGCTTACTGGGAGATGGTAGTCAATGGGGAGTCTCTTTATCTTATATTGTCCAGCCTTCACCTGACGGTCTTGCTCAGGCATTTATTCTGGGAAAGGAATTTATTGAAGATGACAATGTCTGTTTGATATTAGGAGATAATATTTTTTACGGCAGTGGATTGCCACAACTTTTGGATAAAGGTGTAGAAACAACTTTGAAAGAAAATACAGCTACCATTTTTGGTTATTATGTGAAAGACCCGGAACGTTATGGGGTAGCAGAAACAGATTCACTAGGGAAGGTTATTTCTCTTGAAGAAAAACCTGTAAAACCAAAGAGTAATTATGCGGTTGTAGGATTGTATTTCTATCCCAATTCCGTTGTAGATATCGCTAAAACGATCAAACCATCCGCCCGTGGAGAACTTGAAATTACCTCCGTAAATCAGGTTTATCTTGAAAGAAATCAGCTGAAAATGGAATTAATGGGAAGAGGATATGCCTGGTTGGATACTGGGACCCATGAAGCTATGGCGGATGCGACCATGTATATTCAGGCAATTGAAAAGCGGCAGGGACTTAAAATTTCCTGTTTGGAGGAGATTGCATGGCGAAAGAGTTTTATATCAAAAAAACGGATGATAGAAGCCGGCAAAGAAATGGGAAAGAACGATTATGGACACTACTTATTGACGCTTTAAAAAAGGTATGAGGTATGAAGGATGAAGTATGAGGTATAAGGTATGAGGTATGAGGTATAAG
>JAGLUM010000258.1 GCA_023134755.1 Fidelibacterota bacterium
CCGGAAGCAACCGGATTGCGTGAATTGGAAGAGGAAACGGGATACCGGGCCGGCACATTGCGGTTTTTAACGAAAATACATCCTTGTATCGGTTACAGTGATGAAGTAATTTATATTTATGAAGCATTTGATCTTGTTAAAAGCGATAAAAAACCGGATGATAATGAATTTATGGATGTATTTGAATTACCGTTAGATGAGGCTGTGCGCAAGACAAAAGCCGGCGAAATTACCGATGTAAAAACCATGATCGGGATACTGACAGCGAAAATGAGAAAGGATAATAATGAGCATTAAGAGTAACTTACGCAAAATTCGTGACGGGGTTTGTCATGACCCGCATTCCGTTCTCGGAATGCATGAAAACAGCACATTGGAAAAGGTTGTCCGCGTTTTTCAGCCCGAAGCGACCACGGTGTCAATTACCCTTTTGGAAAGCAAAAAAAAATATAAATTATCTCCGATGGATGTGAGGGGATTCTGGGATGTAACATTCACGTCAGAAGCCTTTGAAAAATATAAAGTTCATGTTAAATATTCCGACGGCAATACATTTACCTATATTCATCCCTACCAGTTTATGCCAGGTATTACCGAAGAAGATGCCTATTTATTTGGCAAAGGTGACCACCATTTTATCTATGAAAAACTCGGCGCGCATGTTTGTGAAATTGATGGTGTTAAAGGCGTAGCTTTTACTGTGTGGGCACCGAGCGCCCGGCGGGTCAGCGTGGTAGGTGATTTTAATCTATGGGACGGCCGGAAACACATGATGCGGGTATTGGGCGCGTCAGGTATCTGGGAAATTTTTATTCCCGGAGTGGAAACGGAATTGCAATACAAGTATGAAATTTATACCCGTGACGGTCAGCTGTTAATAAAAGCAGATCCTTTTGCATTTTATGCGCAAATACGCCCGGGGAACGCGTCCCGTATTTATGAATCTCATTATACATGGAAAGACAAAAAATATATATCATCCCGACCCGAACACACATTAGAACAACCAATGAGTATTTACGA
>JAGLUM010000259.1 GCA_023134755.1 Fidelibacterota bacterium
AATACGGTGGTTTTTACAATACTGTCCTTTGTGCCTCCGGCTGCTTCGACAACCGCGATCACATTTTGTAGTGATGCCCTTGTAGCTGCTTCTATATTGTTTTCTATAATTTTTCCTGTTTTAATATCAACCGGAAGCTGACCTGACGTAAATATCAGCGTATCAAGTGCAATTCCCTGAGAATAAGCGCCGATAGGTGCAGGTGCTTTTTCTGTCAAAATAACGTTTTTCATTTGTTTATCTCCACGCTTAATTATGTCCTCTAAAATGAATAAAATTTCGCGGAATTCAAAATTCTATTTTTCATAAATTGACCTTGTTTACAGAATTCTTCGGAATAAATGTTGTTTAATCAAAATCATGCGTGTAAATTTACTACAAATCATAACGATAGAGGTGTTAATTAAATGAACAATGATTATGTATGTCCTTTTTGCAGAGGCCACTTAAAAGTAAAGAACAGTGTGATATTTTCAGCACGAAAACCTAATGGAGAGCGAGGAATCATCCTACTTAGCCCCGAAATTGGGAATTATACTGTACGAAAACACAGTTCATTTTCCCTGGAAGACGGTGAACGAATAGGATTATACTGTCCGATATGCCATGCCAATTTGATGGCTCAGAACTATAATAATAATCTGGCTCGAATTATCAGTATTGACGAACACGGCGAAGAGAATATCATTCTTATTTCCGAGATTGTCGGTGAGCGCTGTACATATATTATCGATGGGAAAAAAGTGGATAGATTTGGTGAAGATGCGATGAATTATTTTGGCGCCGGAACCGAATTTTAAACTATTTGTAAAATAAAAAATAAACCGGACAGATTGTCCGGTTTTTGTTATTGTTTTTTTAATTAAGATGATAGGATTTTTTCTGCAATCAGGCTTCCCATTTTTTTTGTGCCGATCAGCTTACAATCCGGCTGACGTATGTCCTGTGTGCGGTAACCTTCATCCAGGGTTGATTCAATTGCACGAGCAATATCCTTAAATGCTTCATTCATATCAAAAGAATATCTCAGCATCATAGCGGCACTCATGATCTGTGCAATAGGGTTTGAAATCCCCTGCCCCGCAATATCAGGTGCGGAACCACCCCCGGGTTCATACATTCCGAAACGACCATCAGCTAAACTGGCACTTGGCAGCATTCCCAGGCTTCCGGTAATAGCTGCAGCCTGATCGGATAAAATATCACCAAACATATTTCCGCAGAGCATTACATCAAAGTGACTTGGACAAATTACCAGTTGCTGAGCAGCATTATCGACATACATGGGCTCATAGCTAATGTCAGGATATTCTTTTGCAACTTCTTCTATCACTTCACGCCAGAATACCATGGTTGTTAGAACATTTGCTTTATCAATAGATGTTACTTTCTTTTTGCGTGTACGTGCTGCCTTAAAGGCTATATGCGCAATTCGACGGATTTCATGTTTCGCATATACCATTGTATCAAATGCTTTTTCATTCTCCCCATATCCAATACGACCTTTAGGCTCGCCAAAATAAATGCCCCCGGTCAGTTCACGCACTACCAAAATATCAAAACCTTTTTTTGCGATATCTGCACGTAATGGCGATGCAGAGGTCAGAGCCGGATACAATTTAGCAGGACGCAGATTTGCATATAGATTAAATGTTTTTCGGAGCCCTAAAAGCGAATTCACTTCAACACCTGACCATTTTTCGCTTGCCTGTTCAGATACGCGACCACCAACCGATCCAAATAATATTGCATCGGATTTACGACAGATCGTAATAGTATCTTCCGGAAGATGGCAACGGTATTTGTCCCATGCAGCACCACCGACTTGGGCATATTTATACTCGAATCGTAAATTATATTTACCTTGAATTATTTTTAGCACCTTTGTGGCCTCGGCCATAACCTCTGGGCCAATGCCGTCACCGGGTAAAATAGCAATTGTTTTTACTGACATCTCCAATTCCCTTTTCTATTTTAAAATATAGCTCTTAAAGCATTTTTTTCTTTACCAAATTGAGCAGTCCACCAGCATTCAATATTTTCTGTGCGAACTCAGGTAAGGGTGCAAAATGATACGTATTCCCTGTATTAAGATCTAATATTTCGCCTTTTTTTAGGTCGATCTTAATTTCTGATCCACTTTTAATCTTTTCGCTAACTCCCTTACATTCAATTGCTAAAAAGCCATTATTAATGCAATTACGGTAGAATATACGTGCAAAGGAATCTGCAATGACCGCGCGTATACCGGCTCCACGCAATGCCCAAACTGCATGCTCTCGAGAACTACCACAACCAAAATTCCTCCCTGCTATGATTGCATCACCAAGCTCCACATTTTTTATGAAATCAATATCCAGATCTTCCATGGCATGCTTTGCCAGATCAACTTCCTGATCCATATTCAAGTATCGCGCCGGAATAATTTCATCCGTATTGATATGGTCACGCTTATATACATGTGCTTTCATTATCACTCCTGTTTATTGATCTCTCGGGTCACAAATTACTCCGGCTAAAGCTGAAACTGCAACCGTTGCCGGGCTTGCAAGGTATACTTCGGATTCCGGGCTTCCCATACGACCGACAAAATTACGATTAGTAGTGGATATGCAGCGTTCTCCGGATGCAATAACACCCATGTGTCCTCCCAGGCAAGCACCACAGGTTGGAGAAGAGACCGTTGCACCTGCATCCATAAAGATATCGAGCAAACCTTCTTTATTTGCCTGTTTCCATATTTCCGTTGTAGCAGGAATTACAATACATCGGGTCCCTTTTGCAATATGTTTTCCTTGCATGATCTCTGCTGCTATCCGTAAATCTTCAATACGTCCATTTGTGCAGCTTCCAATATAGGCCTGATCAACAGGAATTGTTTCAATGCTTGAAATTGCTTTGCCATTGCTGGGTAAATGAGGGAAGGCAACCATAGGTTCTAAATGACTTACATCTATTTCAATCACTTTATCATAATGGGCATTTTTATCACTTTTTATAATTTCAAAAGCAACATCTGTGCGGTTTCGCACATAATCAACGGTTTTTTGATCCGCTGCAATAATACCGGATTTTGCCCCCGCTTCGATTGCCATGTTGGTAATGGTCATTCTTGCTTCAATAGAAAGATCATCAATAATATCACCACGAAATTCCATGGTTTTGTACATAGCCCCGTCTACACCAATTTGGCGAATTATCTCCAAAATAATATCTTTAGCATATACACCTTTGAAGAGGTTTCCATTAATAATAAAGAGAATCGATTCAGGAACTTTAAACCACAATTCGCCGGTAGCCAGCGATGCTGCGAGATCGGTACTGCCAATCCCTGTTGAGAACGCTCCCAGTGCTCCATGTGTGCAGGTGTGACTATCAGCACCGACAATCGTCATTCCGGGTCTTACATGCCCTTGTTCAGGTAGTAAAGCATGGCAGACACCGTGTCTTCCTAATTCATAGAAGGCTTCTATTCCCATCTCTTTTGCCCATAAACGGATTTTTCTTACCATTTCCGCAGATTTAATATCCTTATTGGGAACAAAATGGTCCGGCATAATCACAATCTTATCCGGATTAAAAACCGCATTGATATCATACTCACGTAGCATATCAATTGCCGGGGTTGTTGTTACATCATGGCACATCACCAAGTCAAGTTTTGCGTTGATCAGCTCGCCCGGTTTTACCTCATCCTTTCCGCAATGCTTAGCTAATATTTTTTCTGTTATTGTCTGGCTCATGTTTTTCCTTTATTATAATAACTAAGAACTTTTTTTCGAACTAAGCTGTGAAGCATTCATAACACGGTTTAGCCCGTTGATAATAGCCATAACACCCGCTTTTATGACATCTTCATTCACTGCGCGTCCGGAAAAGATTTTCCCGTTTGCATCTCTAAGTTTGATTGATACATCTGCTAAGGCATCTGTACCCCCTGTAATAGCCTTTAAATTGTATTCTTCCAGTTTAACCGAGGGGTCAATAATTGTCCAAACAGCATTACTTAATGCGTCAATTGGACCGTCGCCAACGCCCGCGCCAATTTTTTCTTCACCATCGATCAGAAGTTTAACAGAAGCAGTCGGAATCATCCCATTTCCGGTAGTAACTATGAATCCTTCAAGTTTAATACGCTGTTCTTTTTCAGATAGCTGTCCAAGTACATCCATTGCAATTGCAAGTATATCATCCCGTTCAATGGATTTGTTTTTATCGGCAAGCTCTTTTACTTTTTCTGTTACTTGATTTGATTGTTCTAAAGTTAAGGTATACCCCTCTTCCTCTAATAATGCGGTTATGGCATGTTTCCCGCTGTGTTTACCAATAACAATATTTTCGCCGGACCATCCGACATCTTCTGCATTCATGATTTCATATGTGGCTTTACTCTGCAGTACTCCATGCTGATGAATACCCGCTTCATGTGCAAAGGCATTTTGCCCTACAATGGCCTTATTTCGCGAAAGATATAGTCCAGTAAGACTTGATACCAATCGGCTTGTTTTATAAAGTTCACGCGTATTGATATTGGTGTTCACATTAAAATAATCTTTACGGGTTTTAAGGTTCATTACTATTTCTTCCAAAGAAGCATTCCCGGCACGTTCGCCAATGCCGTTGATACAGCATTCTACCTGTGTAGCGCCTTGTTTCACGGCAGCCAGTGAATTTGCAACCGCATTTCCAAGATCATTATGACAATGCACGCTGATAACAACATTTTGAGCTTCCGGTACATTTTCAAAAAGAGTTTTAATGCGGCCTCCAAACTCTTCCGGTTCGGTATAACCGACTGTATCGGGAATATTAATGGTAGTTGCTCCGGCTTTGATCACAGCACGAACCACATCGCACATATATTCCAGACTGGTGCGGCCGGCATCTTCCGGTGAAAATTCCACATCATCACAATAACTTTTTGCGCGCTTTACGGCCCGAACAGCATAGGCAATAACCTCTTCCTTGCTTTTACGTAATTTCTCGTCCCTATGAATAGCTGAGGTGGCAATAAAGGTATGTATACGTGGTTTTTTCGCATATTTCACTGCTTCCCAGCAGCGATCGATATCTACATCCATCGCACGCGCCAGCCCGCATATTACAGGTCCATCTACTATTTGCGCTATGGATTTTACCGCTTCAAAATCTCCATTTGAGGCAATGGGAAAACCGGCTTCTATGATATCCACGCCCAATTTTGCTAATTGTTCAGCAATGATAATTTTTTCATTTACAGTAAGGGAAGCCCCGGGGCTTTGTTCACCGTCTCTTAAAGTTGTATCAAAAATAAGGATATTTTTCGACATATTTCTCCTTTAGCTGGTTAAAAAAATGTATACAATTAATTCAATAGGTGATCTGTATATTATTCTGTCTGCATCATCTTGCGCAATTTTGATCCCACTTCCTCTATAAGATGC
>JAGLUM010000026.1 GCA_023134755.1 Fidelibacterota bacterium
GAGATGTAAACCTGATCGCTAATGAATTCCTGAATCTCTACCGCCTTATCTAATGCTGATACCCACTGTTCTCTTGTAAGGCTATCTGTTCCAAGTATTTCGCAAAGCGCGGCAAATGCATGTTTTTGTTTTTCAAATGTATACCTTTCCCAAAGAGTATCATATCTTTGATGGATTTCTTCCCAATTGCTAAGTTTACCGGATCCAATATCCGATCTTATTTGATCAACATCTTTTTCGGGAATAAGTTGTCCTCCAAGATTTACCCATTTATGTTCGCGGTTACCTTTTAGCATATCACACATAGATCTAAAACTAACCGTTGGATTTGTATTCATATAGGTCAATAGATTTTTAACGGCGTAATAATGAAGCATATCACAATATGCATGATATGCCTTGTATGCTTTGAGAATCATAATCTTTCTATTTGATTTTTCCATATTTTCCCCAAGGATTTCCAAAGCGTTTATTTGCTCTTCAGATCCCAAGAGAAGCTCACGCCCGATTCCGGCGAGTTCTTTATCATCTTTATTATCTATTGAATCGCCTTTGCTGCGTAAAGCGGCTTTTGCCGTCCATATTTCCAATAATTGACGAGCATTGAATATTTCCTCAATAGTATCAGGCGCCAAAGAATCAAATTCAATATTTTGAATCTTTCTATTACGTTTGTCACGATTCTGAAACTTCCAGGTATTTCTGGCTAAGGCATACATATTATATAACCACCAAAATGCCGGTAGAACCTCTAAGCGGTCCTTCGCTGTATTGTTGCTGAGGAGTGAAAACGGCAGCGGGATATCAAGCTCGGCTGGATAATCTGCTTTGGAAAGTAGTACAAAAGATGCAAAACGACAGGAATGTTTGACGCTCGTGCATAATCCCGGCCAGAACCCGCGGCCTGCTTGAATCTCATTATCATTAGCTCTACTATTATGATTTGAACCGATTGTAGCGCCTGCCGCCACATTACTTTGACCCATAACGACAGAGGCGACAAGAAATGAATTATTGTGATGCTGTTCGTGTGCCGGGAATATAAGATTATTAAGCGCTTCACAACATGAAATGGTTGAATTGTCTCCGAGAAATGAGTGAATAAGCCTTGCTCCGTATTTAAGATTTGAATTATTTCCTAAAACAAACCGTACTGCTTTACAACCATAGAAAATATGGCATCCAAAACCAATAATGCCGTTGACTAATTCGACGCCTTCTCCGATCTGTGTCGGTTCTGACTCTGAAGAGTTAACCGTTAGATTTTTAAGTTTATTTATACCTTTTATATAACAGTGGGAGCCAATCTTAACATCCTTAAAAAGGTGGGAATTCTTAATTACGCACTGATTCCCAATCGTACCATAGAAACCACGGCGGGAATCAAAGCTGTTTTGTGTAATCTCTTTCAGCTTTTCTTGTAACGCAGCGTCATCCTGATACTTTGCCCAAATATATGCGTCAGCGGATATTATGCCGTCGAAAGGTAATACTCTGCGGCAAGCAGTTTCATTCATCAAATCCAGCCACATACGTACTTTTTCCGGCTCGCCTTCTTTGACAATTCCATTGCCGAATTTTGCATGATTGGTCGTATGCATCTCATCGATATTAGACAATATGCAGCGATCGCCAATAATGAAATGCGATAAATAACAAACATCATGAATCGCTGTATCATCTCCTATGTCACAAGCTATAATTACACTGTTTGTAATACCTGCCGGTACTTTTAGGTCATGATGTTTGAGAATTATATTTCTTACGCTTCCAATCCGGATAAGTCCAAAAAAATTAGAATTTTTTATTTGACCGGGATCAAACTGATCTGTAACGAGTATTTCGTCCCAGTTGTCTGAAGTATTGTTATTTTTTACAAGCCTCTCAACTTCATCTGATCGTAAATGCCGCCACCGTTCCTTTTGCCATAAAATTTGTTTGTTACGATGGTAATACTCATCTTTTCCATCTGGAAGGTACTCGTTAGGGATAAAATTTCTTCCAATAATATTAGCCGGAAAAATTGAGACAGTATCCATATTAATTGCTCCTTTGATTCAATTGTTACCTAAAATTCTAAATCACAAATAAGCGCCGATTATTAGCAGCACTACCGTTCGATACAACAAAAAAACGTCTTGTGCTATTGAAATTTCACTGTACGCCCATTGTTATACCACCATTACCATATCGTTTTTAGATTTTTCGATTGCCTTAAATTTTTATCAGCAGTAATCAAAGGAGTATTGGAAATTAAAGAAGTAGCACTAATTATTTTATCAGCTGGGTCTGAATTTATATCTAATAGTAAATTTGTGGATAAATCAGCAATCTCTGGCGTTATACCCTGGAAGATGTAATTATTTGAGGCTTTTACTAAATCAATAAATTTGAGATACGGGACATCAATTTCAATCCTCTTTTTATTTATCAGCATAGCAATTTCCCATAGACAAATATCGCAAAAAATAATTCCATCTGTTTGGTTTGCCCGATA
>JAGLUM010000260.1 GCA_023134755.1 Fidelibacterota bacterium
TTCCTTACCCTTGTCGGGCCCGATGGGCGGGTAATATATCGTGCACACAATGCTTTAAAAAACGGGGATGATATATCAGAAATGTCCATAATTAAGAAAGCCTTAAGCGATCAGAATTATACAAAAGGAACCATGGTGGTATCGCAGGATTATTTGAATAATGAAAGCGAAAAATTAGCCCGTCGGGCAATTATTAATATTGAAGAAACACCAAAAGCCCGACTCATTTCAAAAGAAATTGAAAACAGGGGTATGATTATAGCTGCCGTAGTGCCTTTTCTATCCCTCGATGCTAATGATAATGAAAAGATGCTTGGCCTACTGCTTGGTGGATATCTATTAAATAATTATTTTGAAATCGTTGATAGAATAAAATCAGAAGCTTTTCAAGGTCAAAGTTATAAGGGCGAAGACATAGGAACAGCAACTATTTTTTTTGATGATCTTCGAATTTCCACGAATGTAAAAAGAAAAGATAATCAAAGAGCCATTGGAAGCAGGATGAGTTCAGAGGTTTATGATTGTGTAATTAAGCAAGGGAAAGTATGGGCTGACCGGGCATTCGTGGTTAATAACTGGTACATCACATCCTATGAACCTATCCTGGATCCGGATAATAATATTATAGGTTCACTTTATGTGGGCTTACTCGAAGAACCTTTTAAAGAACCTCAAAAAATCATCATAGTATTTTTTATAATTATGGTGAGTATAAGCGCAATAGCAAGTTTGCTACTTATGTTTTTCTACACCAGAAAGTTGCTTAAGCCTATTGATAATATTATCGTAATGAGCGAAAAAGTTATTAACGGTGATTTAACAGCCCGTTGCTGTGTTCAATCTGCCGGTGAAATAGGGAAGCTCTGTAATACAATTAATCAAATGGCTGAAGCAATTGAACAACGAGAAAAAGAATTGCAAAAAACCACCCAGCAACAGATCATCCAAAGTGAAAAACTTGCTTCCATCGGACGCTTATCTGCCGGAATAGCACATGAGATAAATAATCCTCTCACAGGGGTACTCACTTTTGCACATTTACTTAAGCAAAAGGAACATAATTCGGAAAAAGACCTGGAAGATATTGATATAATTATTAGAGAAACAACAAGGGTGTGTGAAATTGTAAGAGGACTTCTTGATTTTGCACGACAGACTCCCGCCCAAAAAGGGGATATAAATGTCAATGACATATTACAACAGATTCTGAAATTGATCAGGCGTCAAAAAGAATTTATGAATGTTGCCATTGAAGAAAATTATTCTAATAATATTCCGATCATTAATGGAGATAAAAATCAGTTACAACAAGTATTTCTTAATATTCTTCTAAATGCCGGGGAAGCAATTTCAAAGAGTGGTAAAATAACAATA
The DNA here is from genome assembly GCA_023134755.1 of Fidelibacterota bacterium. GTDB lineage: Bacteria > Fidelibacterota > Fidelibacteria > Fidelibacterales > Fidelibacteraceae > M50B103. The sequence continues at coordinate 1,375 of JAGLUM010000260.1, forward strand.
TCTACTTCGAGCAATGAAAATCACATCCTTATAACTATTGAAGATACTGGTTGTGGAATAAAAAAGGAAGATTTAAATAAGATTTTCGATCCTTTTTATACAAGCAAACCTCCTGGTAAAGGAACAGGTCTGGGATTGAGTATAAGTTATGGAATTATTCAGCAACATGGGGGTGATATCGAATGTGAAAGCGAACCAGGCAAAGGAACTGTTTTTAATATTCTTTTACCCATAAAAACAAGAACGTAATATGAGTATTGATAATAATATAGTGAAGTATCGCATATTAGTTATCGATGATGAAGCTATTGTTGGACTGAGCTGTAAGCGAATTTTATCTTCAGAAAAAATATATGATGTCAATATTGAATCAGAACCTAAACATGGTCTTGAAGAAGCATTGACGGGAAATTATGATCTGATCCTTCTCGATATTATTATGCCGGAATTGGATGGAATAGAAATATTAAGAAGAATTAAAGAAGCAGGAATTTCTTCTGAAGTGGTTATTATTACAGGATATGCAACCATTCAAACTGCAGTTGAAGCAATTAAACTGGGAGCTGCCGATTATATTAGCAAGCCTTTTTCTCCTGATGAACTAAAAATAATAATTAAGAGAGTAATTAAACATTCTGCCTTGCTAAAAGAAAATATTGCACTAAGAAAAGAGTTAAACCTGCATAAAGGATTTGAAGGGATAATTGGAGAAAGTCCTGAAATGGAGAAAGTCTTTTCATTGATAAAACGTGTTGCACCTACAAATGTTACAGTACTGATTACAGGAGAAAGCGGGACAGG
>JAGLUM010000261.1 GCA_023134755.1 Fidelibacterota bacterium
GCACTCTTTATGTAGAATTTTATCGCCCTTTTGTCCTTCTGTCCATAAGGTTTTATCTGCTCGATGATGATTGCTTTTAATCATGGCTGATGCTGCTTCAATAATGGTTTTTGTACTGCGATAATTTTGTTCCAATTTGATAATACTTGCGTTGGGAAAGGATTTTTCAAATTCTAAAATATTTTTTATATCAGCACCCCGCCATCCATAAATGGATTGATCATCGTCCCCTACTACACAGATGTTTTTTGAGATTCCAGTGAAATGTTTCATTAATTCAAACTGGACAGGATTGGTATCCTGATATTCGTCCACCAGTACATAATCCCAACGATGACGATATTTTTCCGCAACAGCGGGATTATCCTGAAACATGAGAATCGGACGCATGAGTAAATCGTCGAAATCATAAGCATTATTTTCCCTCATTTGCCGTTCATATTCCCTATAAATAAATGCAAGTTTTTCCTGCATATACATTCTGTTTGTTTTGGTATCGGCATTATCCGGAAGTATGAGTTTTTGTTTCTGTCGACTTATATAATGCATGACAGTAGACGGTGGTAAGATTTTTGAATCAATTCCTAACTGTTTAAGACTTTGAATAATAACTTTTTTGGTATCATTTGTGTCATATATTGTAAAATCGGAAGGGAATCCTTCAATATTTTTTTCTTTGCGTAAAACACGGGCAGCAATGCTGTGAAAGGTTCCTATGTTGACATAATTTACTCCCCCTAAAAGATCGTTTACACGTTCTTTCATTTCATTTGCAGCTTTATTGGTGAAAGTTACTGCCAATATTCGATTAGCCGTAGTTTTCTTTTGTTCTAAGAGATATGCAATTTTTCGTGTTAAAACACGGGTTTTGCCTGATCCGGCTCCCGCAAATATTAAAATTGGTCCATCTGTTTTAATAACAGCTTCTCGTTGACGTTGATTAAGTCCTGATAGTATATCTGACATGCGCTTCCTTATATTTCAGCAGAAAATAGCATATATATAAAAAAAGGAGAACAAAATTCTCCTTTTTTTTCAAATCTGTGACCTTAGTAACGATATCGGTCTGACTTATACGGTCCTTTTTGGGAAACACCAAGATATTCTGCTTGTTTTTTCGTTAATTTTGTTAATTTTGCACTCAATCGGTCTAAATGTATTCTTGCAATGTCTTCATCCAATTCCTTAGATAGAGTATATACACCTAATTTATGATCTTTCTGCCAGAGTTCAATTTGTGCTAATACTTGATTAGAAAAAGAAGAACTCATTACAAATGATGGGTGGCCTGTTGCGTTTCCAAGATTTACAAGCCGTCCTTCTGAAAGCAGAATGATGGAATGCTTATCGGAAAAGACGATCTGGTCCACCTGCGGTTTAATGTTGACTCTTTGTATACCGGGTAAGGCATAAAGTTCATCGACTTGTATTTCATTGTCAAAATGACCTATGTTACAAATGATGGCTTTATCCTTCATTTTTTGCATGTGGTCAGTGCATATAACATCACAATTGCCAGTTGCCGTTATAAAGATGTCTCCTTCTTTAACGATATCATTTAAACGATTGACTTCATATCCTTCCATGGCGGCCTGTAGGGCACAAATAGGATCAATCTCAGTAATAATAACCCGAGCTCCCAGTCCACGCATGGATTGAGCGCATCCTTTCCCCACGTCTCCATAACCACAGACAACAACCGTTTTTCCGGCTACCATTACATCGGTTCCCCGCTTAATACCGTCTGCGAGGGACTCTCGACAGCCGTAGAGATTATCAAATTTTGATTTTGTTAC
>JAGLUM010000262.1 GCA_023134755.1 Fidelibacterota bacterium
TAAAGGTGTTGTATGGATGGATTTTACACAATGGATCATTTATATGGGAGCTGCGATTTGCGCGCTGATCATTGGGCTTAATATACTTCCGGATGCTGCCGCATCATTTGATCTTGTAGGGGAGCTGGGAAAATTACAGGTATTTAATCTGGGTGGCGGTTCTGGTTACACCCTCTGGGGAGGAGTTATCGGGGGAGCCATGTTGTCCATGGCAAGCCACGGAACAGATCAACTGATCGTACAACGGATACTTAGTTGTAAAAATGTTGGAGATTCCAAAAAAGCGATGATTGGCAGCGGTATTATAGTATTTATTCAATTTGTTCTCTTTCTGTTTATCGGTGTTATGCTCTATATGGTATGGAACGGTGCAGGATTTGAAGTATTGGGCATTACAAAACCGGATGAATTATTTACAAAATTTATCATTGAAAATTTACCGCCGGTAGTTAAAGGTCTTACAGTAGCGGGAATATTTGCTGCCTCTATGACCACCCTGAGCGGTTCACTTTCTGCTATGTCCAGTTCAATTACAGTTGATATTTTCAAGCCCATATTCAAAGGAATAACTGATGAAGGTAAATGGCTGAAAATAAGCAGGATAACAACATTATGTTGGGGTATTATTTTGGTGTTTGGGGCCATGATATTTACCAATCAGAGCAGCCCGCTGGTAGTGATTGGCCTTTCAATTGCTTCATTTACTTATGGTGGAACTCTCGGTGTGTTTATTGTAGTGAGATTCTTTAAAAAATGTGATCTATGGCAGTATGTTGTTCCCTTCTTTTTCTCTATTTCGGTGATGACCTTTATTATTATAGCCGGCTGGCAGGGATTGTTTAAAATTAACTGGACCTGGTATACTTTTATTGGGGTAATATCATCCTTGTTCTTAAATCGTTTGCTTGTATTATTGAAAAAACCTCAAGCAGAATAATAGTCGATTATTAATAATAAACTTACATATCCTTGTTATTTGCAACAATAGGCAGAGTAAAAAGGTTTGTTTAAATTTAAAAAAATGCATAAAAATAGTCATTGAAAAATATAAATGTGATATGTACATTTACATACGAAATCAATGTTGGAAGGAAAAGGTTAAATGAAAAAAATTGCGCTGGTTGGTTGCGGACGTATTTCTAAACGTCATATTGATGCTATTTCTGATACTCAAGGAGTTGAGATCGTGCTTGTCTGTGATATTATTGAAAGCCGGGCAAGAAAAACAGCCGAAGATTTAGGTGTACCGTATGTAACTGATTATCGAAAAATTAAAAATGTCGATGTCATTTCTGTTCTAACACCTTCAGGAAATCATCCTCAGCATGCTGCTGAAATTGCGGAATTTACCGACGCGCCGTACATTGTGTGTGAAAAACCCATAAGCTTAACAGTTCGTGAAGCACATGAATTATTTTCACGGGTTGATAAAGCGGGGAAAACCCTTCTTCCTGTTTATCAAAACAGGTATAATCCACTGATAATGATGGTAAAAGAACTTATAGATAATCAAAAATTTGGGAAAGTATATCAATTTATCTGCAATATTTTATGGAATAGAAATGACGCATATTTTGATATTGATTGGCATGGTACACGCTCCCTGGATGGTGGTGTTTTATTTACTCAGGCAAGTCATTATGTAGACATGGTTCATTACTTTTTTGGCGAACTAGTCAGCGGAAAAGGACAGGGAGGTTTATTGAGAGGATTGGAAGTATACGATTCGATTTCTGCTGTAATGCGCTTTAACTCCGGTGTGGTAGGTTCTCTAAATGCCACGGTAAATGTCTATGAAAAAAATTATGAAACAGAATTTACGTTAATTGCAGAGAAGGGAATTATTCGGCTTGCCGGAACTAATCTGAATACCATTCGCTACTGGAATGTTGAAGGCATGGAACGACCGGATATAGATTTCCAATTAGATCATATCTACGGTAAAGGCCACAATACCATGTATGATTATATTGCCCGGGAAAAGTGGGAAATGTTTCCCTCACGGGAAGATATTCTTTCCGGGATTCATTTAATGGAAAAACTTAGTTATTAAATTCAGGATGAATACATGAAATTTTGTGATTTACATCGTCAATATTTGGAATATCAGAGTGAGATTGATGCTGCGATTGCATCTGTCATTAAAAGTACAACGTTTATTAATGGCCCGGATATTCCGGCTCTTGAAGCTGAGTTAGCCGAATTTTCCGGAGTGCCGTATGCACTGACATGCAGTTCCGGATCCGATGCTATTTCTATTGCTCTGATGGCGATGGACATTAAACCCGGAGATGAAGTTATTTGCCCGGCTTTCACCTTTATTTCTACAGGAACAATGATCAGTATTGTCGGGGCAGTTCCGATATTTGCGGATGTTGATTCCGTGACCTTTAACCTTGATCCTGATAAAATTGAGGCAAAGATCACAGATAAAACGAAAGGCATTATTGCCGTTTCGGTTTTTGGACAATGTGCGAATTTCGATGCGATTAACCAAATAGCAAAAAAACACGGTTTATGGGTAATGGAAGACGCGGCTCAATCCTTTGGCGCCGAATATAAAGGGAAACTTTCTTGTTCATTAACTGATATTGCAACAACCAGCTTTTTTCCTGCTAAACCTCTTGGATGTTATGGTGACGGAGGCGCTGTTTTTAGCACAGATCCTGAAATAGCGGAAAAAATAAAGATGATTCGTAATCACGGTCAGGAAAAACGTTATCACCATAAAATAATTGGGGTTAACGGGCGAATGGATACACTGCAGGCAGCAATAATACGTGTTAAACTAAAACATTTTCAACATGAAATTATTGAGCGCAACCGCGTTGCGAACAGCTATTCAAAAACCTTAAACGATATTGTTGATACTCCGCGTATATTAGAGCATAATATGAGTGTATGGGCGCAATATACAATACAGGTTTCAGGACGTGATAACTTACGTGAAAAACTTGCGCAATATGATATTCCCACTGCTGTTCATTATCCTATGCCGCTGCCTTCCCAGGAAGCATTCAAAAATTTAGGGCAGGGAAGAAATTTTCCAGTATCAAATCGTTTATCAGAGACAGTCATATCTCTGCCAATGCACCCGTTTTTAAGCAATGATGAAATTGAATATATCGCAAAAAAAATAAAGGAAGCGCTTCATGGCTGATTATTTTGTACATAATACTGCGCGGGTTGACGAGGGAGCGCAGATTGGAAAAGATACCAAAATATGGCACTTTAGCCATATCATGTCCGGTGCACGGATCGGCGAATGCTGTTCCATCGGACAAAATGTAAATATTGCTTCAACAGCTATTGTTGGGAACGGTGTAAAAATTCAAAATAATATTTCTATTTATGATTCTATAATCATTGAAGATGATGTCTTTTGCGGACCGAGCTGTGTTTTTACCAATGTAATAAATCCAAGAGCGTTTATTGAACGCAAAACGGAATACAAAAATACCTTGGTAAAAAAAGGAGCATCTATCGGCGCGAACGCGACCATTGTTTGTGGCATAACCCTTGGTGAATACTGCTTTATCGGTGCTGGGGCTGTTGTTACTAAGGATGTACCGGCATACGCCCTGATGGTAGGCGTACCTGCTAAACAAAAAGACTGGGTAAGCCGGGAAGGGGAAATTCTTGATAATACCCTTATCTGTCCGAGTACCGGCGAAAAATATGAAATTATAAACAATCAATTATATCCCAAATCCTGATTTAAATATATTTTTGAGGTTTTTCTGTAATATATTGTCGTATACGATGTTAAAGTGTATAGCCATACAGCAATACATAATTCTGTAATAATTATGTATATGAAATTTATGCAACCGTATAGAACAGACATGCCTATTCCTAGGGGAATACCACCCCAATAGGAACAATCCCCCTATCCCAAGCATCGGTGCGGGGCAGATTTTTCTCTACTTCTTTGGCCTCATCCTGTAGATCCTGTAATCTTGTCAAAAAAATTCAGTTATTCTATCATAATACCATAAAAAATTTCCCCTAATGCGTCATAACACCCTTTTGGGGATAGGTGTTATGACGAAGGATAAGGAGGGAAGTAATTGTTGTGTATTAAATATATGACCGACTGAAATAATAGTTCCCGAATTTTTTTCACCTTGATATAATTATTTAATAAAAAATCATTTGAATCCCGGTAAAAATTTGTGTAATATTTGCACCGTTAAATTGAATAAAATAATAGAAAAAAGGAGAATAAAATGAAAATTAAACCGCTTGATGAACGGGTTTTAATTAAACCAAAGTCGGAAGAAGAAAAAACTGCAAGTGGACTTATTATTCCCGATACAGCAAAAGAAAAAAAATATCAGGGTGATGTTATTGCCGTTGGTACAGATAAAGAACTTCAAGAAGTGGTTAAAGTAGGGGATGTTGTTTTATACGGGCGATATGCCGGTGATGAAATAAAGGTTGATGGAGAAGATTATATTCTCTTAAGTCGGAAAGATATATTAGCCATTGTAAAATAATCCAACTTTTAACAAAATAAACAAGGAGCAAGGCGCCCCTTTTTTATTGTTTATCAAAAATAATAACAATATCTTTACTATAAATTAAGTAAAAAAATATTTGATTGGTGGTATACTATGAGTAAAAAAGAAAAACATGAGCAAGCAATGTATAACTCATTAACCGATTTAAGTGTATCATTCCTCGATATTCCGGTTGATGAGATCGAATTTAATGAAGCATTAATTCGAAAGTTTACATCAAAAGGTGATTTTAAGGATGTAAATGAGTTTTTACAGCAAATACGTCAAATCCGCAATGGAAAGGTGAGCAAAGCAGCTTATCTCTGTTTTGCAAAGCGCAACCATTTATTTTCAAATGCCATAATAAAAATTGCCCGTTTCGACGGCAATACCGTAACAAAATTCATTGATAAAAAGAATATTGATATTAACCTGATCGATGCCGTTGATGAAATCCTTGAATTTATTATGAAACACATTGATAAAGGTATTATTCACCATCGAAGCGGTAAGGAAGAAGTTAAATGGGATTACCCAGCGGATGCCCTGCGCGAAGCTATTATTAATGCGATTATCCACCGTGATTATAGCGATACCGGGAATATTCAGGTTCGTATTTTTGAAGATTGGTTAGAGATTTGGAGTCCGGGTGAATTGCCAAAAGAACTGGATATTACACGGATATTGTATGAAGACCGCGCTATATTGAAAAACAGTAATCTTGCCATGATATTCCAAAGTTTGGGTCTTGTTGATATTTGGGGAACCGGTTTTAAACGCATGAATGATGCCTGCATAAATAATGGAAACCCTGCTCCTATTTACTCCCAAAAAGCCGGTGCATTTGTTGTAACTATGCACAAAAGTATTATTACAGCAAACATAGAACAGCAATTTCATTAAATCCATTTATCCTTTTGAAATTTATATTTTATACTGGGATTTAACAGCAAAATAAGCTGATGAGGAAAAAATATATTAATGAATATTGAATTAAAATGGTATGTATTACGAGTGCGGCCGCGACATGAAAAAGCAGTCGCTGAACGTTTATCAGAAAAATATGAAATATATTTACCCTTGATCAAAGATCGCCGAAAATGGTCCGATCGGATGAAAACCGTTGAAATCCCCTTATTTTCAGGGTATTTATTTATTAAAACTACCGTAAAAATGAAATATTATATCCTGGAAGACCGCAGTGTTGGCAGTTTTGTGCAATTTGGAAATCGTCCTGCGATTATTCAGGAAAAAGAGATTTTTGTTATCCGGCAGATGTTGATGCAGCCCAAAACCCTGAAAGTAGAGAATGGATTCCTATTTTCAAAGGGCGAACGGATACAGATTACCCGGGGAGTATTTGCTGGTATTGAAGGTCAGGTAGTTAATATGAAGAATAAACACCGTCTTTTTGTTGCTATCGAGCAACTTGGTAAAATCATATCTATTGAAATTGATACAGAATCTCTCGAAA
>JAGLUM010000263.1 GCA_023134755.1 Fidelibacterota bacterium
TTGGGTTATCGTCCAAATGATACCGCCAAGGTCGTGTTGCTGCAACTGGTAGATTTCTTTGGTGATGAAAGTAAGAAAGAAAAGAAAAAGTCAACTGCCAAAAAAACAGCTTCTAAATCTGCGGCAAAAAAAGCTACAAAAGTAGATACCCCTGCAGAAACACCGGCTGAAGAAGAAACTAAAGACGATGTAAAAGAAGTTGTTGAAAAAGTTAAAACAAAAGAAGAAGCAAAAACAGAAAAAGCAGACGATAAACCTGCAAAAGAAAATAAAGCGGATAAAAAACCCGCTGAAGACAAAAAATGATGCTTTTACTATAAGAGTTAAAAATATCGAAGAACCTCTCTGTTTTGGCAGAGAGGTTTTTTTATATTTTAGAACAGATATGAACCAAGGTAATAAGAAAATAATGAAAATATAGAAACCAGAAAAATGAAAGCATAAAAAGTTTTATCCCTATGTTGATTCACCTATCAAACAACTATTTCACCAAGCCCTAAAGTCCTCTATTTTCTTGAACATTTATGTTTTTATCTCTATATTAACCCGAAATATAAAAATATTAATACTGAAGCCATGATTTCTGAAAAGAAAAAAAAGAATATATTAAATAAGATCCTGCATTTCTTTTTTGTTCGTGATATGAATAAAACAACACCGTTTCGTCGGTTTTTGCAGAAAAGCGGATGGTTAATGTATTTAACCCTAAAAGACTTTTCCAGCAATATGTGCCACGTGCATTCAGGCAGTCTTGCATTTGTCACGATTTTATCACTTATTCCCATGTCGGTACTAATTTTTAGTATTGCCGGTATTTACGGACTGGGTAATCTGGTGATTGATTATGTTGAGAATAATATATTTCCATACCTGATGCCAGAGTTTCACGGGCAGTTGGCCCTTTGGTTAGAAAACAATATTTCACGAGATGCTTTTCGCGCATTGGGCACTACCGGCTTGGTAAACTTTATTGCCATTATCGGATTGATCATTGCCGGAACCGCTATACTGGTAATATCTGAACGTGTATTTAATGAAATATGGCGTGTTAAAAAAGGGGGAAGTTATTTTCGTAAAATAACCGGATTCTGGATATTTTTTACAATATCTCCCTTATTAATTCTTGGTAATACCTACATCAAGAATTTTCTGATGCCGGCCGGAGGATTCATGGATATAATGATCCAGAAAAATGGGCTCTTCACTTTTACCTACAACCGTCTGATTCCTTTCTTGATCACTCTCTTTATAATGGTAATGCTGAATATAATGTTGCCGCGCGCGAAAGTGCTATTTAAAAGCGCCCTTATTGGCGGTATATTTTCTGCGCTTTTATGGGAATTTTCAAAGAACTTCTTTTATTTATATATCCTGCGTATGGCAACAATTACCAGCTTTTATGGTTCCTTATCGACAATTCCCGTATTTATGATTTGGATGTATTTAACCTGGATGATCGTTCTGTTGGGTGCAGAAGTAGCGTATACATTCCAAAATCGGCGCTTGATCACCAATCTTTACAGAGGGTATCTTAGCACAGATACCCATTATACCCACGCATATTTGGGCGTCTCCCTACTAATTTGGATGAATTCATTTTACCGCCGGGGAAAAACGATTCCCACTCTTGATAAATTCTGTGATTTTATAGGTGTGCGATTAAATACTATGACAGATGTTTGTGAGAAATTGCTTAAACTGGAATATGTTGATTCTGTACGTAGCGATATCCCGCGCTATGTGTTTGCGCAGAATCCGGAGTATATTCATTTAAATGATGTCATGGATTACCTGCTCAAGATTGAATTTTCTTCGGAATATAATATACGAAACGACAAAGCTCCCACCGAAAAACATTACAGTACTGATTCTATATTTATTGAAGCACAGCACGCTTTCTTAAGACCATTCAAAAACAAAACGGTTTCAGATTTTAAAAACCTGTAAATCTCATGAAAATACTCTATATCTCGCCTGAAAACACGGTTGGAACTCTCGGTTTATACAACCGCATACATCGTGCACACGGCAATATATCGCGCTATGTCACCTTTTATCATTCACCCAAAGGATTTCAGGAAGACATTTGTCTCAACCTGCCTTTTAATTTTACCCGTCCAGCTTTAAAGAAAATCCGGCACTTGATATATAAGTTATATCGCGGGAGACAAGGCTATCACACTAACCGGGAGGGGTATCCACCGATATGGAAACCTGAAGGACGTTTTGATGCGGCCTTTATAGCATGGAAAGAAAAGCGTTGGGACAAACGGATCCGGAAAGCGATTCGCAGCTATGATCTGTATGATGCGGATGTTGTACATTTTGAATCCGGAATGGATTTTTATAAAGATGCCCGCTTTGCAAAAGAATTACAAAAACGCGGCGTAAAAATTATCTGCCATTATCACGGAGAAGATTTACGCAGTCGTGGGATCCTGGAGCCTCTTGATGCTCTCAGTGATTTAAATTTGACGAACGAAGTTGATCTTCTGGCTAAGCACCCAAGTATTCATTATATATTTTTACCCTTTGATGTGGATGGTTTTTTAAAAACATATTCGCCGAAACAGGAATATCACGCAGTACCTGTGGTAAGCCATGCACCAACAAACCGTTATTATAAGGGCAGTAACGTAATTATTCCTATCTGCCGAAAGCTGGAACGTGAAGGAAAAATCCGTTTTGTGCTGATTGAAAATATGCCATATAATAAAGCCATGGAATTAAAACGAGAGAGCGATATATTTATTGATCAAATCGGAAATAAAGGTGGCTGGGGCTACGGCATGAATTCTGTGGAATCACTGGCAATGGGTATATGCACAGTAACAGAAATGAATCCGGCCTACTGTGAATTTGTCCCGGACCATCCCTTTGTCAATGCCAACGCAGAGACTCTCTATCAGGCGCTGTTAAACATTATACAGGATAACACCCTTCGGGCTCATAAAGGACAGGAAGGCAAGATATGGGTGCGCAAACACCATGATATAACGTCCGTTGGTGATGCCTTGTATTCCTATTATAAAAAGATCGGACTCTAACATGCATATTGTTGATCAGGAAATACTCAATCCCAAAAAGCTGTTCTGGTCCCGCTTCTTTAGTCAACTTACCTGCACCTTTTCACCGGGCCGGAATGCAAATCAGCCCATTGACAAAACAAGCATAAAAAAAATATTAATTTTGGAACATCAGTGTATTGGGGATGTCATTATGTTAGAGCCAACACTGAAGGCTCTGAAAAACTATTACACACAAGCGGAGATTGATTTGTTGTGTGTGTCGGCAGTGAAAGAAATTGCAGAAAGCGCTGGATTGGCCGACAAAATATTGACTTTTCCGGAAGAAACACCTTATGATGTGCATTATGATATGGTATTTGATTTTCATGGTGATATCCGGCACATCCGCATGATGCAGGGGCTTAAAACCCGCTATCGCAGTGGATTCAGCTTCAGCGGGGGTGCGTACTGGTTGAGCCATGTTGTTGATTATCCCTATCGCGAGCACCAGGTTGAACGGCCTTTTTCCTTATTAAAACTGCTGAATATTCCAGTAGAGCGCAATGTTCCGCGCTTGAATTTATTCTCTAATGTACGTAAAAATCCCAATAAAATTGTTCTTCATCCCGGAGCAAATCACCCGAATCGCCTGTGGCCGGAAGAGCATTGGAAGACAATGATCACTGCATTACAGAAAGAAGGATATGAATTGATCTGGCTAACACCCCCGGGCGAAACTGCTCCGGCAGGGATTGATGCTCTTTCCGGTAGCCTGTTGAAAATTGCCGAAGGAATCGCTTCTTCCACACTCCTTATTTGCTGCGATTCAATGTCCGGTCACCTCGCCACAGCATTGAGGACTCATGCTTTGGCTATTTTTGGCTCCCAGAATCCGGAATTGACTAAACCTTACGGACCTTTGGGACATATTATAGTTCCCCCGGAAGCGTGCAAACATGTCCGTTCGGACTGGCGATTATGTGCTGAATGCATGGCAGCAGTAAGACCCTCAGCTGTTTTGAAAGAGGTTCAGAAAATTATTAAGTAATAAATTACTATTAATTCGTATCGTCTTTTATTATTTCTCCGGAGTTTCCAGCATTATTGTTATAAAAATTTCACATAAGCATTTTTATTTTATTGGAATTTTTATTAAAACATTATTTATTAATTCATCTCATATTTTTCTTCTTTTTCCTCTTTTATAATTTAATTGATCAAATACCGCCCAAAGCAACCAATTAAGCAGACGATATATTGGCAAATTTGTATTTTAATTTCCCCCTAAAATACTCAAATCGAGGGGGTTATTGACATACTGAAAAAAAGGATAAAAAAACGTTGAAAAAGTATTGACATTCATCAATAAAGGGTTTATAATTCACGGCTTTTTGATAATGATTTAAATGAAAAAACAATGAAATTAAGTTATTAAAAACTTGACATTTAATTTCGCTTAAAGTATTATTAAAAGCTGTCGTCGAAAAGACACAGTTATTTGAAAATCAGGGTGTATGTTATGCGTGATTCAATATGAGTTCAGTTTGACAATGTAGTTTGTCAAGGTTTGATAAGTACAATTATTAAATATAATATAATACAATGAAGAGTTTGATCCTGGCTCAGGATGAACGCTAGCGGCAGGC
>JAGLUM010000264.1 GCA_023134755.1 Fidelibacterota bacterium
ATCCTAAGGAACAGTAGATCATTATAAGCATATTCAGCGCCGAAGTTCATGTTTTCTGTATTATCATTGGGATGAACAGCATCGACAGCCACGGTCAGGCGGTTTCTTTCACCTTTTAGTACATCCATTGCCAAACCAACCCGGAAAATTAAAGGTAAATCAAATTTACCAGTCTGAAGCTCAGCCGGGATTTTATCATTATTTCCATATTTTCCAGGATCCGGATCATAAGTTATAGAAATGTCTTTTCCCTCCAATTGCATCTTACTGCCAAAATTAGAAATACTCATCCCGATCTTCATGTCGTTAAATCCGGTAATGAACAGAGTACCGATATCCAAAGCCACGGACGAAGAAGTCATGTTCCAGATTTTCTGTTGTATATATTTAGCAGTGAATCCGATCGAAAAGCGATTGGTAAGATTTCGTGCATAGGAAAGTCCTGCCGCTATATCACCCGCATTATATTTTTCACCGGTTCCTTCGGGATATAAAACAGTTCTTACTTCTTTTTCGTCCATACTCAAAGCAGTAATACTGATTCCAATCGCATCAACCGAGCTCAAAGGTAAGACTAATCCGATGTAATTAAAACTAATGTCGGCCAACCATTTTGTATGAATTAAGACTAGTTCTGACTTCGGTAATCTGGCTATACCGGATGGATTCCAGTAAAGGGCGGTTGCATCGTTATCGACTGCTACAAAAGCGCCTCCCATAGCTACAGCCCGTGATCCGGCTTCGATTTTTAAGAACTGAGCGCTAGTTGTACCTACTTTACTGACATCAGTAATGATTTGTCCGTAAATATAAATCGGGACCATCAGGATAAAAAAGTACCGGAATAAAACACTTTTCATTGTAATAATCTCCCTTTAATCAATAGAGTTATACAAATTTAGGTATTTAAGGGCCTTTTTTCAGTGTGACGATTTCCATTATTTTATCACCGCAAATCTGTCGATTTTCTGTCCCACACCGGGAGCGTCAATGTGATATATATAAATTCCATAGGATATATCCATGCCTTCCCCTGTTCGTAAATTCCATGATTCGCTACCATCGTCCATAGGATTATCATGTTCTATTCTATTTACAAGTTCGCCCCGAATCGTATAGATACGGATTGTACATTTTTGCGGTAAATGGATAAAGTAGATTTTACGTTCGCCACGTCCGCCGGCGCTGTAAAAATGTTTGGGCTCCCAGGTGGCCGTAGCCACATAGGGATCAGGTACGACAGCAATTTTATCCATGCTTGTCGAAGCAAGGGTTTTATTGATATGAGAAGCTTTTGTCTTAAACGTAACCAGGTCTTCTGCCCGGAATGGTTTTGTTATACTTATTAACGCCACATCACCGGTTTGGGGATCAATCGGAGTAATTTCACTATCGCTTGGCGCTGTAATGGTGATCATCCAGTATACCGGCTTGTAATCAGTAAAATCATCGCCTTCTACAAGGTAAATGA
>JAGLUM010000265.1 GCA_023134755.1 Fidelibacterota bacterium
TTAATGTGTGGAATATTGGGAATTTGCGGATTTGAAGATGTGTCCAACGAACTGGTAAATGGTATGATCTCTATTCAGCATCGGGGCCAGGATTCAGCAGGTGTATTGACATATAGCGACGGCCGGTTTCATATACATAAAGGAAGTGGACACGTATCTCAGGTTTTTAGAAAAGTGGATATGTCAAAGCTTACCGGTAATGTGGGATTGGCCCATGTGCGTTATGCAACCATAGGTTCCACGGAAGCGATAGATGCGCAGCCTTTTGCGGTTAATTACCCCTTTGGCATTGCCATCGTCCATAACGGGAATGTTATCAATTTTGTGAAGCTGCGAAAAACCTTGAATGATGTTTATCACCGTATGGTAGAAACATCCAATGATGTTGAATTATTATTATATACTTTTGCGACCTACTTACAGGAAAAGGACCTTGCACATATCACTAAAGAAGACTTATACGAAACCGTTGAGTTTGTGCAAGAGCATGTTCAGGGAGCATATTCCTGTATCACATATATTAAAGGACAGGGCTTTTTAGCCTTTACTGATCCCTACGGTATCCGACCGCTGATCTTGGGGAAAAAAGAGACGGAAAAAGGAACTAAATATATCTTTACATCCGAAACAGCAGTTTTTGATTACCTCGGGTATGAATATGTGCGTGATCTTGAAGCTGGGGAAGCGATATTTATTGATATGGACAATCAATTGCATTCCCGCATTTTAACACGTAAAAAACCGTCGTTTTGCGTCTTTGAATATATCTACTTTGCGCGGGAAGACTCTGTTTTCCGCAACCGCCTCGTAGCCAGTGAAAGGGTGCGGATGGGCAAAGCCATGAAAGAGCCGCTTGAAAAAGCTGGTGTTAAGCCCGATATTATTATTGATGTACCGAATTCAGCTTACTTTTTTGCATCCGGACTTGCGGAAGAGATAGACGTACCATACCGCCGTGGCTTGGCTAAAAATCGTTTTGTCGGCCGTAGTTTTATTACCCCGAGTGAAGAACTGCGCAAACGTGTTGTACGCCTAAAATTAAATCCGATCCGCGATATCGTAAAAGACAAGAAAATTGCTGTAATGGACGATTCGATCGTACGCGGTACCACATCCCGCCATATTGTAAATTTATTAAAGGAATACGGCGCGAAAGAAGTGTATTTCATATCGGCATCTCCGCCTGTTAAGTATCCCTGTATTTACGGAATTGATATGTCTGTGAAGAAAGAATTAATAGCCGCAAATAGTTCTGCAGAAGAAGTTGCAGAAAAACTGAACTGTGAAAAGGTTATCTACCAAAGCGTTGAAAGATTACGGGAATTATATCATGACCTACCTATTTGTGATGCCTGTTTTTCCGGAGAATATCCCACCGGGATCACCAGAGAAATATTGGATGAAATTGAAAATGAAAAATTAAAATCCGATAGAGTATAGATTTTATCACGATAACCCACTCGCAAGGAGAGAAAATATATGAGCAATGAAAAAATAACTATGAAAGCCTTGACCTTTGATGATGTGTTGGTGATTCCGGCACGCAGCAAGGTATTACCGAGTGAGGTATCAACTGAGACCTATATCACAAATAATATTAAACTGAATATCCCTTTTGTATCAGCGGCAATGGATACGGTAACAGAGGCGCAATTGGCAATTGCAATTGCTCAGGAAGGCGGCTTGGGGTTTATCCATAAAAATATGAGTATTAAACGGCAGGCTGGAGAGGTGGATACTGTTAAACGTTCAGAAAGCGGTATGATCATTGATCCCATTACCATTGATCCAAATAAACCGATCCACGAAGCTCTGGCTATGATGTCGCATTATTCCATTTCCGGTGTACCCGTTGTCCGGGATGGAAAATTAGTCGGTATTATCACCAACAGAGACTTACGCTTTATTACACGGGATGATTATGGTGCAAAAGTTTCCGAATACATGACATCTGAAAATTTGATAACCGCGCCCATGGGAACCACACTCGAAGAAGCCATTAAACCGTTGCAGCAGCACCGTATTGAAAAACTGCCGGTCGTAGATGAAAAAGGCTATTTAAAAGGTTTGATCACCATCAAAGATATACGGAAAAAAATGAAATATCCCAAGGCAGTCAAGGATGAAGTCGGCCGTTTGCGCGTTGGCGCGGCGGTGGGGGTCTCCGGTGATTTTATGGAAAGGGTTGCCGCGCTGGTTGAAAGCAAAGTGGATATTATTACCGTTGATACTGCGCACGGACATAGTGAAAAGGTGTTTGATGCGGTTAAATCTATCAAAGCAGCATATCCGGATTTACCCCTTGTTGTCGGAAATGTTGCGACATACGAGGCAACACGTGATCTTGCTGCTATCGGTGTGGATTGTGTAAAAGTGGGTATCGGACCGGGATCCATTTGTACTACGCGTGTCGTAGCGGGTGTGGGTATGCCACAGTTAACAGCTGTAATGGAATGTGCACGCGCTGCCCGGGAAGCCGGAATTCATATTATTGCGGACGGCGGCATTAAATATTCAGGAGATGCAGTAAAAGCATTAGCAGCCGGTGCGTCGGCAGTTATGATCGGCTCATTGTTTGGCGGTACCAAGGAATCACCCGGTGAGGTGGAACTGTATCAGGGTCGCCGTTTTAAGGTTTACCGCGGTATGGGTTCTCTTTCCGCTATGAAAGATGGCAGCTCTGACCGCTATTTTCAGGATGAAAAAACTGGCAGCGGTAAGTTTGTCCCCGAAGGCATTGAAGGCCGTGTACATTACAAAGGAGAATTGGCGGATGTCATTTTTCAGTTGGTTGGCGGACTCCAGAGCGGCATGGGCTATGCCGGTTGCCAAACCATCAAGGAAATGGACGAAAAAACAAAATTTGTCCAGATCACTAACGCCGGTCTGCGTGAAAGCCATGTACATGATGTCATAATAACTAAAGAAGCCCCGAATTACTGGGTTGAAGAGAAATAAAGATAATTACATGAAAAAGAACGTTTTATTTGTTTCATTCCTTATTGTGATGATTTTGTTTACATCCTGTTTTCAGAAAAATGACAACGATTTCCCTTATGATGTCACAGTATTCTTTACTCAGGATTCAATTTCCTCTGAAGAAGATGTTATAATTTTTGTAAGGACCGATAC
>JAGLUM010000266.1 GCA_023134755.1 Fidelibacterota bacterium
CTGCATTCCGAAAGGTCCTGCGGCATTAGTTCTAAAGTTTTTATTCCGGCGGAATTTGCCAATTCGATTGATTCATTAATATCCCTGGGAAAAAATGCCGCGGTTGAGAGAGATATATTCATATTATCTTTCTTCCTATTATTATCTCGCATATTATGATTTCAAAAAAATTAAATTCAATTATAACCGCTCATTCTTCCTGAATATCATTTAAAAGGTTTCGCGCCGCTTTATCCAGAACCTGTTTGGGAGACGCAACCCCCAATTCAACTTCCACAATAGCGCTGCGCAGGTACTCATCCATGCCGCCCATCTGCCAGAAATGCGGGTAGGTTTGCGCATAAGCCATCTGTTCGAAACCGGCTTGAAATTGCGGACTTGTGGAAAACAACTGTTGTATCAAATCCGATTCTAAAGCCGATTTACGAATCGGTACATAACCGGTTTGAACCACCCAACGGCTGACAATCTCTTCCGATAACAACCAGCTAAAAAAATCCCAGGTCGCCTGTTCTTTTACAGGTTCGGAAGGAAACAATGCCAAAGATACGCCTCCTACCGTGACAGAGTAGGGATTTTCCGGATTAAATTTTGGCACAAAAGCAACGCCAAATTCAAAGTCGGCAGTCTCAATAAAAGTTTTTACCATACCGCTTGTCGCCAGCAAGAATGCCGCTCTGCCTCCCAGGAACTGCGCCCGCGCCCGTGAATGCATGGCCGGAGGCATCAACTTTTTCTTCACTAATTCCTGCCAGAAGGTCATAATCTCAACTGCTTCAGCAGAATTGAACATCGGTTTTTGAACTGAAGAATCAATTATCTGGCCGCCATTCTGAACGATCATCGATTTAAGTATCCAATCCTGATTACTTATAACAACCCCCCAAACATCCATGTTACCGTCATTATTTTCGTCGCAGCCAATCTCTTTGGCCATATCCTTAAGTTGTTGCCAGGTTTCCGGGGGTTGCTGAGGATTAAAACCGGCTTTTCTCAACAGATCTTTGTTGTAATAAAGTATCGGGGTGCTATTGGCAAAAGGAAGCGAACAAATCCTGTTGTGAAATTTATTAAAATCCCACAACACCGGATATATATCATCTTTATCCAGGTCCCGGGAATTGTTCAAATACTCCTGGATGCGATAATTTCCCGTTCTGCCGGTGAATAAGGGAGCGGCGGGGATTACTCCGCCCTCCGGTAAAATTCCGGTTACAATTCCGGTAATAACTTTACGAGCCGTAATGGAATAACCGCCGGTGTACACTGGGTTAATATCGATTTGAGGGTGAGAGTTTTCATATTTCGTAATTAATTCATTAAAAAATTGCCCGGTCAAACCGCCGAAAGGATACCAGATTGTTATCTGAATTCGCTTATCTTCAGGACTTCGACTGCAGAAGATTAAACAGAAGATTAGACCAGACAGCAGGGACCCAAAAGCTATTTTTTTAATGATTACTTTTTTCAACGCGAACCGCATTCACTCTCCCATTGCACCTTTTTATTCTTTGTAAGCGTTCAAAGTTCAGGGTTCACCGTTCAAGGTTCAAAGGTCAACCCAGAACCCAGAACCTCTAAGCGGTTACTTATCCTTTAATCCCGGTCATAGTTACTCCTTTGATGAACTGTTTTTGCGCTATTAAATATATCAGCACTATGGGGATCGTTACGATAATGGACGCCGCCATCATGTAATGGAATTGCGTGCCCTGCTCGGAAACAAAATAACGCAGCCCGATCGGCAAAGTACGCATCGCGGTTGAGTTGGTAATAACCAGCGGCCATAAATAATCGCGCCAGTGGAACAAAAAAGTAAACAGTCCGATTGTTGCCAGCGCAGGCCTTGCGGTGGGCAATAGAATTTTCCACAAGAAGCGCAACCTGCCGCATCCATCAATCTTGGCGGCGTCTTCCAGATCTTTTGGCAGCGTCAGGAAAAATTGCCGCAGAAAAATAATGGGAAATGCCCGAGCGATGAACGGTATTATCAGCCCCTGATAAGTATCTACCCATCCAAAATTTTTAACAATTAAAAACAATGGTATAATGGTAACCTGAATGGGAACAATCATGGTAGAAAGATAGATGACAAAAAGCGTATTCCGGCCGGGAAACTCTATCCGGGCAAAAACGTACGCAGCCAGGCAAGCGGTAACTAATTGCCCCAGCGTGATACAAACTGTTACAAAGATACTATTAATATAGAATGTTCCGAAAGGCGCCAGTTTCAATGCTTCAATATAATTTTGCCAATTGAAATGAGCAGGAATCCATTTAGGCGGATATTTATAGAGTTCGGTAACATCTTTGAGAGATGTGCTTAACATCCACAAAAAAGGAATGACCATCGATACTCCCACTA
>JAGLUM010000267.1 GCA_023134755.1 Fidelibacterota bacterium
AATAGTAAATTTCCAAATAAATATACGAATTTAAGTGTTACTATTAATGCAAGATCTTTTGAGGAGGCTTATCATAAATCAATAGATAATTTGGACTTTATTCGAGGAATATTAAACTATAAGATAAATACAATTAATGGTTTAATTAACACGGATCTAAAAAGTCCAATCAACAGGTTGATTCTTGGTCCAATACATAGCTGTTTTTATAATGATATATCAAAATTGGATGAAAGTTATATTAACGATAATGTGGCTTTATTTCATGGATCAATAAGGCCTTGCAATATATTACAGATTAGTCCTGAAATATTGGACTATTTAGATATATTCAGAAAAATTCTAAGTAAATCAAAATATGAAGTCGATTTGAGGAATATTGTTATCAGCTATGCTCGTGCACTAGATATTTTTGATTATGATGTTGCGTTTATTCGTTTATGGAGTTTACTTGAACACCTAACTCATACTCTTAAGGAAAAGTACGATGAAACGATTAAAAGGGTATCAAATTTATTCGAAGATAAAGAATACCATCGTCAAATATTATCAACTATAAGAAATACTAGAAATATCAATGTTCATTTTCATAATAGTTCCAGCGATTCAATGATGTTAATTGATAAATTGAAACATTATGTGGAAGAGCTAATATATTTCCATGTTTTTAACGAGATGAAATTTGCTTCCATTAAGGAAGCGGGTGAGTTTATGGAGATATTATCAAAGCCTGTCGATAAGCAATTAAAATTATATCAATTAGCCAAAGAGTTTCTTTCGAAAGATTAGAAAGCCCAAAATAATAAAAATCGAACAATATTAAATGTAAGTTTAAGCCCATTCTTAGAGTGGGCTTCTTTATTAACTATCACATTACTGGCACCATTTCCCAACCTACTCGCAAGCATACTACCAAAAAAAGAGCAAAACTCGCTAGATAATTACACTTATATAGCGAATTTATAATTTTGCTGGGGTGCTTACCAACACATTTCATATACCCAATCATGTCGGTGAATTGGGTGTACAGACCATAGCTGGCAATGAATTGTTCTGACACAAATAAAATTAGAAAAAAGGCGGTTGATAAACCGCCTTTTTTTCTATGTATTTGAAGAATTTTAATATTCGCTGCTGTCCTCGGAATTAAAGCCATCGCTTCCAAAACCATTAATGTTCCGTTGCTTTTTGTAATTGTTGATTTTCAATGAAAGATTCAGTGAGATTATGGGAGCATCGCGGTAATATTCAGAATAGATATAGGTCGTTGGTGTATAAGTTTCCCGTTGACTGAAACCTGTGCCAAAGATATCACTGACCTGCAAGGTCGCGGATAGTTTGCCTTTGAAGAAGTCTTGGCGAAGACTAAGATTAGTCATAAACAGTCCTGAGCTTGATCCTTGTGCCGTTACAAATTTTGATAGATAGAATACGCTCAGTTGGATGCGGGTCTTAGTAGGGAACATAAAGGTGTTCTGAATTCGGGCAGAATAGCTTACGCTCCCCTTTGAAATATCTTCTCCGTATAATTCACCTTCAATTTGATAATAGTATAGACTGCCTGATATATTCATCCTCCACCAGGAGAAAAGATTTAGATTTGACATTGCACTAAGACCCAAAGATTGATCTTTGCCGACATTTTTATAGGTGCTCAAGATCACATCTTCACCTTCTTGGTAGACAGTTTGGATCCTTTCGATCTTATCGTTTGTGTAACTGTAAAAGGCATTCAATGATAAGAAACTTTTCCCGAAACTCTTCTGAACTCTTAATCCATAAGAATCTATCATTTGTGGTCTTAAAGCGGGATTACCGATGCGAATATTGTAAGCATCTTGCCATGTATAAAAAGGTTCCAACTGCCAACCGGGTGGACGGGAAATACGACGTGTATAAGATGTCATTAACTGAACATTGGAGGGTAACTGATATGATAAGTGCAAGGTTGGGAAAAGGTGTAAACTGTCAATGACATAAACCGAATCGACTGCATCACTATTGATCTCACGATAAGTATACTCTGCACGTAAGCCGGGTTGAATTCCCAGTTGTCCGAATTCAGCACTGTAAATAGCAAAGGCAGAGAGGGTATTTTGTTTATAAGCAGTAAGATTGGAAAATTGATCTTGTAAGTTGAAATCACTCGTTAAAGGATCATAATGATAAACGTTATTCCCATCGGTTTTCCAATTGAATTTAGCATCTGCACCTGTTTCAAAATGACTGGTATTATTTATGGGGCGTTTGTATTCGAACTTTCCACGAATACTGTTCGAGGGTCCGATCTCAGTTATCCATTTTCCTTCAGTGGTATCACCAAATGCATCAACAAGGTAAGTGGATGATTCTTTGTCCGTGTCCCGGTCGGAATATGATGCTACGAATTTTATCTGATGCTTGGTTGATGAATTACTTTTACTTCCTCCCGATGAAACACCAGGTTCTTGACCTTTGGAGTTGGTGACATTCTCTTCCTTTTTCTCGGGGAAGGTATGCGTGTAATCAGCCACAACATTGAATCGCATACCGCCGCGACTAGAATTATTATAATTTGTGTAATCACGGGTATTGAACACCGTTCCTGTAATAGGATCTGAGGAGCTTACGGTATAATCTGTGATGTAGCTACTTGTCGTGGTACTGGGACCGTAATTTGCGGAAAATCCAACCACATCGTTTTTTGAAATGTACCAATCTAATGCACCTTTAATTCCCCCGCTATTACTACTGCGATCTCTGATTCCTTCGGATTTATAATTAGCAGTTGTATCGGGAAAATACAGATAACGATCTTGATAGGATTCACTGCCAAAACTTCCTCCACGATAATTAAACGAAACATAAGCCGAGATCTTTTTATTTGTGTAATTCAATAAAGCTGTACCGCCCAAATTATTAGTACCGGCTTTGAAAGATGCTAATCCAGTCAGACCGATACGTTTATCTCGCTGAGTGACGATATTAATGATCCCGGCCCCACCTTCAGCTTCAAACTTGGCCGAAGCATTGGTCATGATCTCAATATTCTCAATAGTTTCAGCAGGAATACTTTTCAAAGCATCCTGAGGTTCTAATACGGAAGGGCGACCGTCTATCATGACGGTAAAATTAGAGCTGCCCCGAAGGTATACTTTTCCCTCGATATCCACATTAACGGAGGGAACATTTTCGAGGATATCAACAGCTGTACCACCACGGGCCGAAAGAAATTGCTTAGCATCAATCACTTGTTTATCAATTTTATAAGTGATCGCCGGCTTTTCTGCCTCTACCATCACATTATCCATCTTTAATGCAGTTGGTGTTAGAAGGATGGTCCCAATATCTACATTCTTGCCGTTAAGGCTTACACCATCAAATTGTTTTTGCTTGTAACCTATGTAGGTGACAACAAGGTAGTATTCACCCGCAGGAACGTTAAAAACACGAAAAGTACCGTCAACACCGGACATGGTTCCGGTCTTAATGGTTTCTGTATCTTTTTCATATACGGCAACATTGGCGAACTTTAGAGCTTTGTTTGTTTTAATATCTTTGATCAGCCCGGAGAGTGTAGCTGCAGGTAATATTGCGACTGTCATCAGGGTCAGCATGAGTATCAATTTATTCTTCATTTTTTCCCTTTTTTGTTCTTCTGTATCTTTGACATATAAGGTAATAAGAAATTAATAGAATTAATAATAAAAATTTAGACATCATACCGAGACATCAAGTCCTCACGGGTCATCCTGATAATCCTGAACGAAGAGCAGGACTGTTCTGCCCCGAAGGAATGATAGAAATAGATAGCGAATACTTTTTCATGATTAGCTCCTTAGAGTATGCCTAAATTCCATTATTATTTAATTAAAACAACTTTTTGCGATCCAATAAAACTTCCCGCTACTATCCTCACAATATAAACCCCCGATGGCATATTGCTTGCATTCCATTGTTTGACGTCAGAGTAAAGTGGACAGTTTGAGGTAAGAAATTAAGAGACACTTTTGTACATTAACAAAGTAAAAAAGAAGTCGCAATGAAAATATCAGACAGTTTGAAATATTAGTAAAAGCCCATTTAAAAGAGTGGGCTTTTTATTAACTACACCATTACTGGCAGTATTTCATGCGTTACTCACCAGCATACCAACAGGGAAGAGACGAAACTCGCAAGAGAAGCGTTCTTATATAGCAAAAAGCCACCTGGGAGGTGGCCTATTACACCCAACTGTCTGAATAATGGGAGAGGGTCAAACACTATTTCAATAGGATCATCTTTTTCATCTGAACACTATTACCTGCCTGAAGTGAATACAGATAAATACCGCTAGGTAAACCTTTTGAATCAAAGGATAAATCATATGTTCCGACATTTTGCTGTGCATCAACCAGGCTTGCCACTTTGTTACCTGCAATATTATAAAGTGTGATCTTAATATGGTCGTTACGGTGTAATGTATAGTTTATTGTTGTCGAGCCGTTGAATGGGTTGGGGAAGTTTTGAGAGAGCGCGAAATCGCTTACAATACTAAAATCATCATTTTCTATACTGGAAGATAATATTTGTCCCAAACTGTCAGTTTTAACAAGGCAGAGGTCATCAATATCACTATCTAGATGCCATTTAATGCCGGTAATGATAAATCCATTATCAGATGTTTCTTTTAGATCATAAGCTCTGATCAAATAATTATCCATATTCCCAATTTGATTTTCCCATTGGATTTCTCCGTTTGAGTTCAATTTAACAATATAGATATTATCGTTTGTACAGCCCCATGATGAAGAACCGGCAACCACATATCCTCCATCCTGCGTTTGCATACCGGAATAAAAATTATCAAAACAGCTTCTAATTATTGTTCGTGTCCATAAAGTATCCCCAATAGCATTCGTTTTTATAAGCCAACCATTGACATCGAGATCACTCCCCGGTGATGATTGTATTGTTTTCATACCGGTAACAAAAAATCCACCATCATTTGTTTGACATATACTATTACCACTCTCTCTCCAATTACTGTTTGAATAGATCTTTGTCCATAATGTATCACCATTCATCTTTGTCTTTATTAACCAAATATCTGAGGAGGTTTGATAATCGGTTGTCGCAGATATAATAAAACCATTATCTGTGGTTTGATGAACACATAATCCTTCTTCATTTCCACCTTTATCATATGTTTTCACCCAATCAATATTTCCAATGCTATCAATTTTTAGAAGATACGTGTCTGCTCCTAATGGTGGATCTATATGAGCATATCCCGGGTCAGGAGATGTACCTGTAATGACAAATCCACCGTCCGTCGTTTTACAGATAGATTTTCCACTTCCTAAATTATAAACTTTTGTCCACAAAGAATCACCGTTTGTGTTTGTACATATGATCCAAAGACCGCCACGGGCAGTACTATAGCCGGATAATAATAAATTTTGGCTATTCATCTCAATTATTGAGTATGCAACATCCACTCCGTCCCCACCGTACATTTTAGTCCATAATGTATCACCTTGATGATCTGCTTTTACTAGATAGACATTGTCTTTTGATACACCAGCAATAATATAATTATTATCGCTTGTTTGAAGAACTGAGTAGCCCACATCATTATAATTAGAATTACCATAGGTTTTAAAAAAGGTATTTTGTGAAAAAAGCGGTACACACAGCAAAAGAGCGATCATTAATATTGAAATGGATCTGCGAGTAAACATA
>JAGLUM010000268.1 GCA_023134755.1 Fidelibacterota bacterium
TAAGTTTGTTATAATTATGTTCATCCCCGGTAAGAATGGCCACCGTTTTCCGGCTTTTATTTACTATGATATCCAACAGATCATCACGCCTTTCGATTATACCTTTTTCCAGAGGTATGCCGGCTACGGAAGGACGGATCAGGTTATTTCCGTTATACCACATGTCATCCATTACATGGCCACCGTTCGGAAAAAACGGTGTGTGTACTGTCACAAATATATGGTCGATCGCAGGATCATTTTCGAATTTTTCAATGGTTGTTTTAAACCATTCCAGTTGCTTATCCATAATATAACCATGCACGCCACCACTGATATGTGGAATGTGATGAGTACTTGGTGCATACCAGTAATTAGAGTTCAATACGATAACCGCTACATTATCATAGATATAATAAAATACATTTTCACTATAAT
Organism: Fidelibacterota bacterium; assembly: GCA_023134755.1. Classification (GTDB taxonomy): domain Bacteria; phylum Fidelibacterota; class Fidelibacteria; order Fidelibacterales; family Fidelibacteraceae; genus M50B103. The sequence goes on from JAGLUM010000268.1 coordinate 418, forward strand.
TAGGGAAATCCTGAGTTTTTGGATCCGGATCATAACTTGTTCCATCTTCACTTTGCGGGCCATTTTTTGGATTAACAAAATTATTAGCAAAAAGTTCTTCACTGGATTCCTGATCGTATGGAAAACGATCGACACCGAATGCTGTTTTGGACCAGGGATTTCTATCACCGAAACTGCGCATAACCGATTCGTGATTTCCCATGCCTTCATAAACCGGAATATAATGAGCATATGGTTCGATGGCTCGTTTCCAGTTAGTGTATTGAAGATTCATCGCCTCTACATCTGTCAAATACCCGTCAATTAGGTCTCCGGTAAATTGCATGAAAACAACATTTTTAAAAGAACTAAGTGCCATGATCTTACGCATTATATAAAAATTAGTACCAAACAGATCACGTTCACCACCCCCCTGTCCACTTCTTGAATCGCTGCAATATGAGAAAACAAAGGGCTTTCTAGATCCCGGTTTTGGTGCTGTGTTAAATGAAAAGGATTGCTCATTATCGCCATATTGTACGCGATACGAATATTTTGTATCTGCCTTTAGTCCTGTAATGGTAATTTCATAACAAACTGTACTTTTTGTATCTCGAAATGTTTTATCATCGATAATGACCCGAGCAGGAACAGCCCTGTTTGTTTCAAATGAAATCACGGCTCCACTCTCGGAAATGCAATCAACAAAAGGTCCATCTGTTAA
>JAGLUM010000269.1 GCA_023134755.1 Fidelibacterota bacterium
CCGCAAAGCGGATGTTGAATGCGGGACTGACGAGACTCGAACTCGCAACTTCCGGCGTGACAGGCCGGTGCTCTAACCAATTGAACTACAGCCCCAATTAATAAGCCTGCTATTATACAGCAATACACATAATTAGTCAATAATTTTTATGTTTCTTTTTAATTTTTTATATTTAATACCTACTATCTGACAATTTCGAGACTGACCCGGCTTCGCCCCGAGGAGTCGGGGCTACGCCGGGCAAGCGAGACTTCCCGACATGTGTCGGGACAACTTCCGGCGTGACAGGCCGGTGCTCTAACCAATTGAACTACAGCCCCAGTTAATAAGCTCGCTGTAATACATCAATCATTTTAATTAGTCAATATTTTTGTTGCAAAAAATACTTCTTCCGGATAACTCTTCTTATATAATACCTGCTGTTTTAGGTTAATAAAGAGTTAAATATGCTTATTATATCGAATCTTCTTAATCATCATTTTTTCTTTGCTTTTCCTAATGCTTATTGTATTTTATTCTGGGACAACACAGGAGGATATTATGTCTTATCAATTGAATTACCTTAAAACCATGCCCGATATTTTTGCTGATGCACTTCTCGGGGGCACATTACGTAAATTATATAATGTAAAACGGGATGGCGAATGGAAAAGCTTTACCTACCAGGATGCCTATGATACATTTTCGCGCATCGGATTTGGTCTGTATACCTTAGGCGTTAAGGCAAAAGATAAAGTGGGTATTTTATCGGAAAACCGTCCGGAATGGTCTATGACTGACTGGGCCTGTGCGTATTTTGGTTTTGTATCCGTCCCGATCTACCAGACATCTGTTCCGTCTCAGATTGAATATATCATTAACCATTCAGAATGCAAGGTTGTGATTGCCAGTTCAAAAGAACAGGTCAAAAAGATCATCTCCATAAAAAGCAAATTAACGTCCCTGAAATACGTTGTTGTATTGAATAATGATAAATATGATGACAACTGGATCATTTCATATGATGAACTTTTGAAAAAAGGTGATATCGAGAAAGAAAAATCGAAATTATCTATGGAGGAGATAGCAGAAAAGATTAAACCGGATGATTTGTGGAGTATCGTTTATACATCCGGAACCTCCGGAGTTCCCAAGGGTGTCATGACCTCCCATTTCAATATTGCTGCTAATGTTCAGCAGACTCAATCTTATATTGGTTTTGAAAAAGATAAACGCTGGCTATCCTTTCTTCCCTTAAGCCATAGCTTTGAACGTGTAACATCTTTATTCAGCTTATGGATTGGTGCAGAAATTTACTTTGCCGAAAGCATTACCAAGGTTGCCGAAAACATGAGGGAAGTTAAACCGCAGTACATGACAACAGTACCACGCCTCTTGGATAAGATTTACTCAATTGTGCTTGAACGGGTTACTACAGGTTCTCCTGTAAAGCAAAAGATCTTTCATTGGGCACAGCAAGTAGGGCAGGAAACTGTTCAAAAATACTTGATGTTCAACAAACAGCCAAAAGGTCTTCTGGCAACAAAATATTCCCTTGCCAAAAAACTGGTCTTCAATAAAATTGCTGATATATTCGGCGGTGAATTTATCCGCTGTGTCAGCGGTGGTGCTCCCCTTTCCGGAGAAGTGGGTGAATTTTTTACCGCTGCCAGTATTTGTATTATCGAGGGTTACGGCCTCACGGAAATGAGCCCTGTTACCCATGCTAATGATAGTAATCACATTAAATTCGGTACCGTAGGAAAAGCACTTCCAGATATTCAAACCAAAATACTTGAAGATGGTGAAATTTTGCTGAACGGTCCTAACCGGATGGAAAAATATTACAACAATCCCGAAGAAACTGCTGAGGCCATCGATAAAGACGGTTGGTTTCATACCGGTGATATCGGATATATTGATGAAGACGGCTATTTAAAGATTACCGATCGGAAGAAAAACCTGATCGTAACTGCAGGAGGAAAAAATATTGCTCCTGCTGCGGTTGAACGCGCAATTACTTCTTCAAAATATGTTGAACAAGCTGTAGTGATCGGTGACCGTCGTAAATTTTTAGTTGTCATTCTGGTCCCCTTTCTTGAGAACATTGAAAAATGGGGAAAAAGACAGGATCCGCCGTTGGAATTCAATACCTACGAAGATATTGTGAGATCCAAGGCTGTTGAAAAACTGCTAAAAGACGAACTAGCTGCCAATCAGCAGGAATTAGCACGTTATGAACAAATAAAGTATTTCTTCATTGCCCCTCAGCCATTTACCATTGAAACGGGCGAACTTACTGCAAGCATGAAGGTGAAGCGAAACGAAATAATTGAAAGATATAGCGTCGAAATAGAAGAACTCTACAAAAATTAACATAATCCAACACACAGGAGGAATTATGAAACTGAGTCTTAACTATCTGGAGACGGTACCCGAGATATTCGCAGATGCATGCGAAAAATACGGGGATCAAGTTCGGTTCGGTGAAAAAAAGGATGATGTCTGGAGAACCATAACTTTTAATGAAACACGGGACATCGTCGAAAAGGTCGCTCTCGGACTGCACTCAAAAGGATTTAAGTATGGTGACCGTGTTGCGATCTTATCGGAAAACCGCAAAGAATGGACCATAGCAGATTTGGCGTGTTCACATCTGGGTGTAGCCAGTGTTGCTGTTTATCCCACATTGCCTGCCAGTCAAATTTATTACATTCTGGATAATTCCGGAGCAAGCGGGATTTTCGCCTCAGACAAAGAGCAGGTTGATAAAGTGAAGTCCATTAAGAAAGATCTTCCGGAATTAAAATATTGTATTACCTTTGAAGAAGGTCTTGATGATGAAGACTGGATTTTCTCGTATTCAAATTTATTGAAGCTGGGTGAGAAAGAAAAAGAAAAGGGACAATTATCCCTCAAATCATTTGGGGATAAAATCAAAAAAGAGGACATGTGGACTCTGATCTATACATCCGGAACCACCGGAAACCCCAAAGGTGTTGTGTTAACGCATTTCAATATATGCAGTAACTTACAAGCTGTAGCAAAACGAATTCACATTCGTGTCAATTCACGTTTTTTATCCTTTTTGCCCCTTAGCCATTCCTTTGAACGAATTGTATCACATGCCACCTACTTTACCGGCTGTTCAATATATTTTGCGGAAAGCCTGGAGAAGATCGCGGATAACCTTAAAGAAGTTAAACCCCAGTATATGACTGCTGTACCTCGCATTTTTGAGAAGGTCTATGCTAAGATACATGCCGGAGTTAATACTGCTTCCCCGATTAAAAAGAAGATCTTCTATTGGGCAAAAAATGTGGGTGAAACCGTAGCAACAAAATATTTGACAATCGGGAAACGGGTTCGTGGTAAGTATGCTATTACGTATCCGATCGCAAAGGCATTGGTGTTAAATAAGATCAATAAGGCTTTGGGCGGTAACTTTATCTTAACCGTTTCAGGCGGTGCTCCACTTGCTGATTATATTGGTAATTTTTTCGCTGGAGCCGGGATTTTTATCTCGGAAGGTTACGGCTTGACCGAGACCTCCCCTGTAACCCACTTAACACCTCCGGAAAAAATCAAGTTCGGAAAAGTGGGTATTCCTATTCTTGATGTTGAGTGTATGATCGCACCTGACGGTGAAATCTTGATCCGTGGCCTTTGTGTCATGAAAGAATATTATAAAAATCCGGTTGAAACAGCAGAAGTTATCGATAAAGATGGTTGGTTCCATACCGGTGATATCGGCTTAATTGATGAAGACAATTATTTAAAGATCACCGATCGGAAGAAAAATATCATTGTCACATCCGCCGGCAAAAATATTGCACCGGGACCAATTGAAAACAAAATACTGGCATCGAAATACATTGAGCAGGTTCTTGTTATTGGCGATCGCCGAAGATTCCCCGCGGCACTGATCGTACCCGATAAGGAACAGCTGGAAAACTGGGCGCAGGAACATGAAATCATTTACTCAAATTACCTTGCCCTGCTTGGCAACCAAAAAGTGTATGAGCTGTTTGAAAATGAACTGAAGGAATTTCAGCTGCAGCTCGCACGATATGAACAATCAAAGAAAATCCTTCTTATCGGTGAACCTTTCACTATCGAAAATGAAGAACTCACACCGAGCCTGAAGGTCCGCCGCAAGGTGGTAGAAGAGCATTACAAGAAACAAATTAATGCACTCTACGGTAATGATTAAAGATTAAACATCAAAAAAGCCCTGTTTTTACGGGGCTTTTTTTATACTTAAGGGAACACAAAAAAACGCCAGTGATGTCTATCACAGATTTAATAGGTTTTGTTGTAAATTATGTGTTAGGAGACCCTGAATCAAGTTCAGGGTGACAGATTGGGGTGGGTGATTTATTTGTTGAGAGGTCCCTGAGTTCTCCAATGCTTCGGGGCATGGTGACACACTGGGAGGTGATTTATTTGTTGAGAGGTCTCTGAGTTCTCCAATGCTTCGGGGCAAGGTGACGCCTTGGAATGTTTTGTGATTGATTTATGAGAATGCATAACCCTTCCGTCATCCCAAACTTGATTTGGGATCTCCACAATTGGAGTAATATTAATGCTCATATAGTGTTTTCAGATTTTTGCAGTATTCAATATTTTTTAACATTTCTTCATCAAACCACTTTGTAGACAAATCTCGTAAATCGGAATTCATTTCTTTAATTAAATCCCACTTCCATTTTCGTTGCCAAGCCTTTAATTGTTTTTCTCTTCCAATAGCATCAATCATCAAGTTGTGGTGTTCATAGTATAAAAGAACATGTAACTTATATTTAGCGCAAAATTTTGACCCTTTGCCACATTTATGCTCAAACATTCTACGCTCTAGATCATTAGTTACACCGATATACAATGTTGTGTGATATTTATTACTTAGGATGTATGTATAAGCATCTTTCATAAGTAATCGAATATACAACATTGCAAAAAAAACGCCAGTGATGTCTATCA
>JAGLUM010000027.1 GCA_023134755.1 Fidelibacterota bacterium
GTAAAAAATGCGATCGCATTGTGCCGAGTATGTTCCCTGTCATTCCATCGGTTCCAAGTAAGTACTTGGGAATTTTTTTCGTATTCATCTGTCCAACATTATTATTGGCATTTGATTCCGGATTTGAGATGATCTTTGGTTGAATTTCATTTAGTAAATTATGATCGGTTTCCGATAAATGAATACAATGTGCCAGCAACGCGTCGGAAGATAGAAGTCCGAATTCTTTCAGGCGATGTACCGGCCCCTCGTAACCATGATCCAAACAAAACTGATAATCAGCGATACCTTCTCCGCAATGAATATGAATGGGTATTTCCGCCGGTTTCTGTTTTGCGATCATTCTCATGGTCTTTTCACTTAAAGTAAAATTTGCATGCAGGCCGAAAAGTCCGTGAACATTTGAACTGTTGCGGTTTCCCGACCAAAAATTGATATTTTCATCTATTTGTGATTGCAGTGATCTTTCGCCCATTCTATCTGAAACTTCATAGCAGAGTAAGCCTTTGACACCTATTCCCTCAAATGCTTTTTTGATGATATTCAGACTTCCGGAAACAGAACTCATAGAAGCGTGGTGGTCAATAATGGTCGTAACCCCATAGCGAACAGATTGCATTAGCCCATTCATGGCTGAATAATAAATTGATTCTTCATCAAGCGTTTTGTCTAAGTGCCACCAGAGATTTTTCAGGATTTGTATGAAATTATTCGTGGGACCAACAGGGGAAAGGCCGGTTGCCAAAGCAGAATAAAGATGATGATGCGGGTTCAGAAGTCCGGGTAATACGAGGCGACCACCAAGATCAATTATTTTTATTTTATCTTTTGATAATTCTGATGTTCTTCCAATCCTCTGAATTTTTTGGTCTTTGATCTCAATTGCACAATCCTCATAAAGGAAGGAGTATCCGTCTGTAACTATCCCGTTTGTTAATATGTAATGATCTGACATATATTTATTTCTCCGTGAAACAGATGATATTTTAATGGTTCACTATATTTGTTGAACTATGCGGCTTAATAAATTGACCGTATCCGGGTTTTGCCTTAATACCGGCATTACTATCGAAAATAACTTTACCCCGGATCATTGTTTTTTCGATTTTCCCCTGAAAGATCATATTTTCAAAGGGCGTGATCTTCCCTTTGGAAAAAAAGTTTTTGCCTTTTACCTGCCAGTTTTCATTTGGATCTACAAAAATCAAGTCTGCATCTTTCCCGACGTCTATAGAACCTTTTTTGTTCCAAAATCCATATCGTTTAGCTGCATTTTCTGAAATGATTTCAAGGAAGCGCGACAGAGGTATTTTTCTCTTTATTAACCCCTCGGAATACAGATATGGGAAAAGGGTTCCGGTTCCGGGAATTCCCGAATAATCGTCCCATGCTGAACCCGTGTTTTTTTGTGATGCCGGAGCGGGAGCATGATCAGAGGCTGCAAAATCCAGCACTCCCTTAGCCAGGCATTCCCATAATATTTCTGAATTTCCCTCGCTTTTTACGACGGGTGTTGTTTTCAATGCGCCGCCCAATCTTTCAAGATCTTTGTTGTTGAATGCCAGATAATGCGGCGCGGTTTCTCCGCTGATATTTGGTGTCCCGGATAATAATTTTGCCGCTTCTCCTGATCCAACGTGAACAATATGGAGCTGAGCACCTGTTGCCCGGACAGCCGCAATAGCTTTTATGACCGCAAAAACCTCAGCTTCTTCCGGGCGGGAACGATAAAAGTTGGTCCAGTCTTTTCCTAAGGCTTTTTGAGTTTCGGTCAACTCATTGACAATACTAGGATCTTCGGCGTGCAGCAGTACCGGCCGCTGTAGTTTTTTTGCTTCACTTAAAACTTTCATTATCTGATCAAGGCTCAAACTGCGGAAAGAATCCATACCGGATATAAAATAGGTTTTGAAACCCATAACATATGCTGCAAGTTCAGCCATATTCTTTTGATACTCGGTTTCCATAACCTGTCCGGAAACTCCCCCGAAAAATCCAAAATCTACGATAGCTCTGTTCTTGACGGTGTCTAATTTTGCCCGGAGATTCTTTAAATTTGTGACGGGCGGGATGGATGTGCCGGGCATATCAATGATCGTGGTAACACCGCCGGAAACTGCAGCACAACTTCCATGATAAAAATCTTCTCTATCTGTGAATCCCGGTTCATCAAAATGTACGTGCGGATCAATAGCTCCAGGAAATATCTGCATACCGTCTGCATTCAATATTTCTGAACCATGTAAATTTTCACCTATAGAAACAATTTTCCCTTGATTAATTTCTATATCAAGGGAAGCAAATTCATCACAATCGCGCAACGCGATTTTTCCATTTTTGATTATCATATTTTTCCGACAAATTTCATGGCCTTAAAAACTTTTTCCGGAGTAAAGGGTGCTTCGTGCATGCGCACTCCAATGGC
>JAGLUM010000270.1 GCA_023134755.1 Fidelibacterota bacterium
CAAGAACGATATCCACATAGGGCTTGCTTTTCAGGATATCATCCTTCAGGTTCTGAGCCATACAGCCTAAAACCCCCAGTTTTAGGTCGGGATTCTTCTTTTTTAAATGCTTCAATTCACCAAGACGGGAATGTATCTTTTGTTCCGCATGATCCCGTACACTACAGGTATTTAGGAGAATAACATCTGCATTATCCGGCGTATCAATTAATGTATAATTATCATTTTGAAGGATGCCCGACAATATTTCACTATCATATTCATTCATCTGGCATCCGTATGTTTCAATATAAAATCGCTTTTTCATGCAATGAATATACAATTAAATGACAGAAGTGAAAAGCGTAAAATTGACGTGAAAATTTATTAATATTAAATGAACTTTTAATGTCGAATATTCTTCTTGACCCCGAAATTTCAGGTCAAATTTAGTGTATTTCTGACTGCGCCTGGAAACATGTGGGCGTATTGTAATACGCCACTACAGCCGACCATTATCCAATATCATTATTTAAGCAGTACAATAGGCGCAGTCTCTATATACTTCGCGGAAGTACATCGTATCCAATAACGTCCTGATGGCAAATTCTGCATATCGATGGGAATGGTCAATATCCCTGTTTCAGGTGCGCCATGATACAATTTCTGTATCTGTTGACCCTTCAGATTTATAATATCAACCTGTATTTTTGTTTTTACGTATATCTCAACGGGAATTGTAGTGGATGGATTGAAAGGATTGGGGTAGGGTGCTGCCAACAGAAATGGCTTGACAGGGGCAGAAAAATTTCCGACACCAATCTGCAGAGTGTCAAGAAAGCTTTCTCTTCCGTCAAAAGCAATATCTGAAAGGATATAAGTGTATTCGATTTCAGGTTTGATCTTTTTATCCTCGAAGCGATAAATATTGGGCATACTGCTTGTTCCCATACCGTCTATAAATGTGATACATAATCCATTGCGATATATGCAATACCTGCTATTTTCTGTTTCACTCGCGCTTTGCCAGCACAATAAAACACTCTGATCACGCGTTAGAGCATAAAAATACTCCAGCTCGACCGGCGTCATTATTTCAGACAGTTCTTGTCCCGTATTTAGAGCTCCGGGTGTAGCTGTTCCCTGTTCCCATGCACTTCCCGGTACTCCGCTAAGATAAATACTGCTTGAGATACTGCTGCTTCCGGTTTCAAAGGTTCCTACATCAGGGAACAGCTGCCCGGCTGCCGGTGCTTGTGTGCCGGTAAAACTACCCTCATAAGCGATAATATCCACCAGACTGTCATGATAGACCAGGACCATACCTTCCATATCATTTTGAATACCGCGCTGATACCATGTGTAAAACTGATAACAGCCCTCCCTGTTTCCTATAGTAAACTCATCAACGGTATCTAAACAGTAGATCTTTCCATCATATCCATTATACATGTACAAAGCCAAATCCCCCAAACTAACCGTTTCGGGCGATTCAACAATGACCTCAACAAACTCGTTTTGGTCTGTTCCCTCATTGTCATAATGGATTTCATTTATCCAGGCATTTGGCAATGCACAGATAGTTCCCCATACCAATAGAAATGGCAGAAAAAACAATTTCTTTTCCATAATACGTCCTCCTCTTGAAGGAAGTATAAGGAAAAGTAAGATAAAAATCAGGGCTTAATATTCAAAGGTGCGCGCTGTCACAGATTGGGGAGTTTCTGAATGAGTAAGGCAAGTCGTCGGCAGACTGTTTCTTTACCGAGAATAGTGCAGACATCAAAAATTCCCGGACTCACACCGAATCCCGTGACAGCCAGACGCAGAGGATGGATCAGGGCTGCCGCCTTGATATCAAGAGCATCTGCGCAAGCTCTCAAACAGGTTTCAGTCTGCTGTGCTGAAAAGGGTTCGCAATCTTTTAAATTGTCAAAAAGTACATTTATATGTGATTGTATATCAGGATGTTGTAAATGTTTGTTAACTGCATCGCTATTGTAATTTTCGGGGTCGCTAAAGAGGTATGTACCGTAATCTATAAAGTCATTCAGAAGGCGCGTGCGTGATTTTAATAAATCCACATAAGTGATGCCGGTATCATCGGAAAACGCTGCATCGATCCATCCGGCATTTTTCCACAAGGGTCTGACATATTTCCAGATATCCGCGGCTTTTCCGCGTGAGAGGTGCTGGCCGTTAACCCAGCTTAGTTTATCCAAATCAAAGATCGCAGCTTTTTTATTAACCCGGGAAAGAGCAAATCTATCGATGAGTTCTTCTAACGTAAAAATGGGTTTTGGGACATTGTCACCCCAGCCAAGTAAGGCCAGACCGTTTAAGAGTCCATCAGGCAGAAAACCCATTTCCCTGAATTCATCTACGGAAGTTGCACCATGGCGTTTAGAGAGCCGTTTTCCGTCAGACGCAAGGATCAGCGGTAAATGCGCAAATTTAGGGACTTTCCTGCCCAGCGCAAGGGTGAGCAATATCTGTTTGGGTGTATTTGAAAGATGATCTTCACCGCGAATAATATGGGTAATGCCCATATTGGCATCATCAACAACCACCGAGAGCTGGTAAATTGGTGTGCCGTCTGAACGCAGGATAATAAAATCATCAATTTCTTCATTTTGAACTGCGATCTCTTTATACACCATATCTTTAAAACGTGTAATGCCTTCCGGAACGCGGAAACGAACGGTGTAGGGGATACCGGCCTCCATATTTTTCTGTATCTGCTGCGCTGAAAACTGTCTGCACCTCCCGCTGTAACGGTATGGTT
>JAGLUM010000271.1 GCA_023134755.1 Fidelibacterota bacterium
TGGCTGGCTAAAGGGCCATATACACTAAATCCCGGCGATACATTATCTTTTACAGTTGTGCAATTATTAGGCGAGGGAGTTAAAGGCATATATAATACTTTAGAATCTGCCGAATGGCTGTTAGATAAAAATTTTGCCGTGCCTTCGCCGCCTCCGGATCCGCCCTTAAAAATATACGCGGATAATCATAAAGTTACTTTAAAATGGCAGGCGGAAGCGGGTGAGGTTGATCCCGAAGAGTACAATGATCCGAACAGGGGAGATGATATTGAGTATCCTTTTGAAGGATACCGGGTTTATAAGAGCACGCAAGGATACGGCGGTCCATGGACGCTGTTAGCGCAATTTGATAAGGATGATAATAATTATGGCCCTAATACCGGTATCGAACGTGAATATACGGATATAGGATTATTGAATAATGTGAACTATTATTATTCGGTTACGGCATTCTCTTTGCCCGACACTGTATTAGGAATATCGGAATTAGAGAGTAGTTTGCCTAAAAGTTCAATGATAGTAAGCCCGGGGCCTGCGCCTCCGGAAACAGTCGGTCAGGTTGCGGTAGTACCCAATCCATATATAGGCAATGAAGATTATACCGCTTATCAGCCGCCCTGGGAATCGCCTCCTGCGGGCAGGGTTTGGATGGAGCAGGACAGAAAGATACAATTCATCAATCTACCGCAAAGCTGTACAATAAAAATATTTACCATATCAGGCGAATTGGTGAAGATGCTGGAACATAACGATCCTGTACGCGGCTATGAAGAATGGAATCTTGTTTCGCAGGTAGGGCAGGCAATTGCCAGCGACATGTATTTATTTGCCGTGAAAGATAATAAAAACGGTAATGTTCAGGTTGGTAAGTTTGTCGTTATTAAATAATGGGAAATAAAATGATAAAAAAGTTAATCTGGATAATAATACTTTTACAACTCTTATCTTCAGTTCTTTTTAGTAGTGGGTATAAACGTCCTGGCAGTACGTCGGCTCAATTCCTGAAAATCGGAATAAGTGCCAGAGCAATTGGCATGGGTGAAGCTTATACGGCGGTAGCGGAAGGAGCCGACGCTTTTTTCTATAATCCGGCAGGTTTAGCCAGGATACCTTCGGTTGATATTTATGCTTCGCACTCCACCTGGTTTGCGGGTTTAAATTATGAATCTTTGGGAATAGCAAAAAATTTTGGGTCAAAAGTCGCTTATTGCCTTTCATTTACCACTTTACATTCAGACGAAATGAAAGTTAGAACGCCTTTAAAACCGGATGGCACCGGTGAAACTTTTTATTTCGGCAACTATAAAATTGGTTTTAGTGCCGCTAAGTTTTTAACAAACTATGCAGCCTTAGGACTTAGTATTAATTATTTAAATTTAAGTATGTGGAAATATACGGTGCATTCCTTTTCCGCTGATTTGGGCGTCATATTTCTAACTGATTTTTATGGATTTCGTTTTGGCATGTCGATTTTGAATTTCGGACCGGATATAAAATTTATTAGCGAGGAATATGCCTTGCCCATTAATTTTTTATTTGGCGCCGCGATGGAACCGATTAATAGTGACAGGCATGTATTAACCATTGCTTTTAATACGATTAAGGCGACCGACGCAGAACAGAAACTTAGAATCGGCACAGAATATTGTTATAATAAACTAATAGCGCTGCGCGGCGGTTATAAATTTGGCCTGGATGAAGAATCATGGTCTGTCGGCGGCGGACTAAAATTGATTATCGCTAATTACAATCTGCGAATTGATTATGCTTATTCTGATTTTGGGATTCTTGGTTCCAGAAATTTAATTGCATTAGGGTTGTCATTTTAATTTAAATCGGATCGAAAACAAACTTAAAGTAGTATTTCACCACCCTGATTAATCGGGATCCTGCCACGATTAATTCATATTACTACTGCCCACTACTAAATAATACTAATTGTTATAAACTTTTGGAGTTATAAATGTTAAACACATTTAAAACAATTTTTCCGAAATTTACAGCGCTTGTTATTTTATCTATGCCAATTTTAAGCCAGGCTCAACCAGGCGTGGCCGACTATGCTTATGATCGAGGAATTGTTTACCATTCTGATGCAAGCAGATGTGAGCACCTGCCGCCGGAAGCTTCTTTTATTGTTATGTTAAATAATAACGACAGTATAATTATAACCGACCAATGTCCTCGCTGGGCTCCGGAGGGAGAACCCAATATTAACGGCGATGGCTTGTATGGCGTAGAGTTAGGGAATTTTACAAATCCTGAAATAGCTGTGTCCGATTCCTTTATGCTTTTCTTTAGCTGCAATATAACAGAAGAGCAGGGTAAGGATAAAAATGAAATTAACCAGCTTCCCTTTAACGGATTTAATATTAAACTTCAATTAGTGCCTGATTTATACCTTGCGCCTGTAGAGGGCCTAAGCGCCGAATTGGTTGAAAGTTATGTCTCACTTACCTGGACTTCTTCTCCAGGTTTAACTTATCTAATCTATCGCCGGGATATCTTTGATGTTCTAAGCGACGGCAAAGCCCGCTACCAGTATGAAAAAATCGCCGAAGTAAATGATAATTCAACTTATCAGGATACTTCTGTAGAAGCAGATCATTATTACGGTTATTTAATTATTGTTAAAGATGCGGCAGGATTAATAAGCGCCCGTTGTGAGGAAGTAAGGGCTATTCCGCCTATTACTATTCTTTCTGCCAAACCTCGTAATACAACCGTAGAGTTAAAATTTATTCCCGCTGAGGAAATCGGCATTCCTATCGCCGGATATAATTTGTACCGCAGAGTAGAAGGCAGCCAATACCCGTCGGAGCCGATAGCACATATAGACCTGGATACTTGTTATACCGATTCCCGCTTAACTTCAAATACTATATACTACTACCAGTTACGAAGCCGCGATTTTGAGGGAAATGAACTTAATACTTCTGAAGAGGTTGCTGCAACTACAGATGATCAAGCCCAGAAGTATTCAAAATTTGCCTCTCTTGAAATTTTAATGGTGCTTTACACAAATACAAGCGGCGGCGATATCCAGCCAAATGAAATCCCCAAAATAAAAAAGATGCTGGAACAGGCCCGTTCTTTTTACTGGCGTAACTCCGGTTTAAAAATGAACCTGGATTTCTCTTATTTAATTATTGAGGAATATCTTGATGTTAATCCGGATGACTATGGCACGGACGGGGTACAGCAAGATCTCCGTGCTCGTGGCGTACAGGATTTACAATATGACGCTGTATTCCGTATTTCCAGCGGTACCAATGGCTTTTGGAGCTGGGGAACGCCACCCTGGAGTTTTATGGGACCGGGAAACTCTACCGGCTTTTCTCATGTGTGTTGGAAATGGACCAGCGGCAGCATGGGTGCGCCCTATCCAATTAACGAACCTAATTATGGCTTAACCTGGTTTTTCACGCACGAGTTTCAACATGCTATGGATGATATTTATAATGACAACGGCAATTCGGGAATGTACCATGGCGATCAACCCGAGGACTTCCCTGTTGCCTGCGGAGAGGAATATGATTTTCAGGCCAAAATGTATCACGACTTTCAGGACTGGTTAGCGCTTAGTGGTTTCCGGGGACAGATATTGGAATCTGAAGATATTGACCATGATGATATTCCAGATAATGATTCACGTGTTCCGTTAGATGAATTACGTTTTGGCAGCGATTCTCTACTAGTGGATACTGATAACGATGATTTAACCGATTACCATGAATTTATAGCGGGCATTTATGAAGGAACGAATCCGACGGAAACAGACACCGATGGCGATGGTATCTCTGACATTGAAGATAAATATCCTTTATATCCTGTAAAATATGAAATCCCCATATTTTCACCAGTTTTAAACGGAGATATTGAAGATGACTGGCACCTTTTGGTGGATCGGCTCAATTTTAAAACAACATCCCTTGATTGTAAAATATATGCAAACTGGGATGCGGATTATCTTTACCTGGCTTTTGAAATGAGTACATACGCTATACCGTCTATCTTTATGGACGCCACTGCCGATGGCTGGTGGCATGACAGGGATAATTATCGATTAAGTTTTTACCCGGAATCAGGCTCGATTAGAGATGCAAAAATTTTGGATTGTACAGAAGAAGCTCAAAATTATAGTGAAAGTATTGGGCGGGGTAATAAACCGATGTGGGATAATGATTCAAAGTATATTGAACATTTTGGACGAATTATTGAAAATTCCGATTTCCAAATCTTCACCAAAACAACAACCGGCGGCTATTCTATCGAAATATTAATTCCGCAAAATACACGCTCAGGGCTGACGCTGGTTGAAGGCGATTCGATTGGTTTACGTTTTCTGTTCGAAAAAATGCAGTCGTCATGGGACAATTGGGCCACGGCATTTGAACAATTTACTCTGGTTAATATAATATTGGTCGGTTCTACAGGCATTGATGATCAAACAGCAAACAGCCAAATTCCCGCTAGATTTTCATTGGAACAAAATTTTCCAAATCCTTTTAATCCGCTAACGACTATTAGGTATACACTACCAAAAGCATCAGACGTAACAATAACAGTTTTCAACATATTAGGACAAAAAGTGCGAACATTGACGAACAGCGTAATGAATTCCGGAATTCATGAAATTAAGTGGGATGGAAGAGATGACCGGGGGATTGACGCAGCCGGAGGAATTTATATATATAAAATAACGGCGGGGGATTATACCAATTCAAAAAAGATGCTGTTAATCAAATAACGACATATGTCGCTATAGTAAATAGCACA
>JAGLUM010000272.1 GCA_023134755.1 Fidelibacterota bacterium
TGCATGTCGTAGAAATTGATCTTCAAAATCCTTATATCACTCTGGAATCCATTAAAGCAGATGATCTTCGCTATGGGCGGGAAGGCACCAGAAATATGAGTGCCCGCAGTGATCGTCCGGAACACCGCGTAGTTTCTGCTATTAACGGAGATTTTTATAACACAACAAATGGTGTTCCAATTAATAATCAGGTGGTAAATGGTGAATTTGTACATGCTTATTCCTATCATCGTTCCGCTTTTGGCTATAGCAATTCAGGAAAACCCTGTATAATCATTCCGAGCTTTTCCGGAACAGTAATATCAAGAGGCGAGTCCTATCCGCTTACCACGGTCAATCGTGACCGCTATACCGATTATCTGGTGATATACAATAATTTTATGGGTAATTCTACCCAAACAAATACATGGGGTTTCGAATGTTTGGTACGTCCTATCAGCGCTTGGAGTGTTAATGACACAGTGTATTGCGTTATAGAAGCACGGGAAACCGGAAGCGATCCTGCAACCGGAAATATGGCAATCCCCGAGGGAAAATTTGTATTATCCGGTCACGGAGCCGGAACCACGTTTCTGAGTGAACACTGTCAGATTGGTGATACGGTAAAAATTGTTCAGCAATTGGCAAACAGCCTTCCCGGATTAACCCAGTTGGTGGGCGGCGGTCCCCGAATGCTGGAGAACGGAGTAAATATAGTCAGTATAGCATATCCGCAGGAAGGGATTGAATCAAGTTTTTGCTCAGCTCGCCATCCTCGCACAGCAATTGGTTATAATGCGGATTCAACAATTGCTTATTTTGTCGTAGTTGATGGACGTCAGGAACACAGTCTGGGCATGAGTCTGTATGAACTAGCCGATTTTATGAAGTATATTGGCGCGGCTTATGCGGTAAATTTTGACGGGGGCGGATCATCCACCTTCACTGTGCGCAGTGAGATCATGAACATTCCTTCAGACGGTTGGCAGCGCATTGTTGCCAATGCGATGATGTGTGTTTCCACAGCACCGGATAGCGATCTTTCCATCGTACAGATAGAACGCGACAGCATTGCTTTATATAAAAATATTTCGGTTGATATTCCTATTTCAGGATGGGATGCCAATTATAACCCGCAGGATATCCCCGGTGATGCCGGATTGATAATCAGTCATACGGAAAATCTTGGTATATATGCTGACGGTGTATTTACAGCCGCCGCCATTGATATGGATGGATATATTTACGCGGAATTGGGAGAATCTACTGATTCCATGAGTGTACATATTATTGATATCGATAGCTTGACAGCGTACCCGCAATTTGTTGTGACAGATACATTACGTCCGATCTCATTCTTTGTTTATGGCTGTGAAGACGGTAGAAGTAAAACGGTACTTGATAATTCAATCTTTGAATTTGAACTGCTGAACAATAGCACTGGGTCCATCAATGCAGAAGGTGTTTTTACGCCGACATCATCCGGCGAATCTTTGCTGCTCGTTCATTACGGCTCTGATGTGGATACTGCATACATCTATATTGAACGGGGTATCGGGGAACAGGTGATTGACGAAGTTGAAAGCCTGGATAACTGGATCTTGCAGGGCGAAAATCTGGATACAGCACTCACAATACTGACATTGATCGACCGGAATACCGGAAGCGGAAATAAGGCGATAAAAATTGATTATACAACGACAGATGACGGTATTATTACCTTAAATACTGACCCTATTACCATCTATGGCATTCCGCAGGACTTTCTTATTGATGCTTTGTCGGACGGTTTAAATCATCGGCTCTATCTGGTTTTTGATGATGCTAACGGAAACGAATATAAATTTAAAGCAGCCGGATTCTTTAATGATAATGATGAATTTGTGACCAAAACAGTATCCACTGAAGCTATTATTCCCGGTGATGGCGGAGAATACTATCCTATGCATTTAAAACAGATAATCATTAATCTGGCCAACGGTATTCAGAGCGGAACCCTCTATGTTGATCGAATTCGCTGTACCTATCCCGGATGGACAGGAATTGAGGAAAATTATCAGCCGGAAGTACCGGACAGCTACCAATTGCAGCAAAATTATCCAAATCCATTTAATCCAAATACCACCATTTCATTTTCACTGGCACGCGCAGCATCCATTCAATTGGATGTATACGATATTTCCGGTAACCATGTTATGGCTCTGTCAGATGGATATAAAGAAGCCGGTAGCTATGCAATCGATTTTAGAGCAGATAATCTGCCAACCGGCATTTATTACTACAAACTGCAAATAGGCACTTGGTCGGATACAAAAAAGATGGTATTAATTAAATAATAAAATTGGCAAAAACACATAATAAGATATGAGTATGCAGCATTTAAATTGGAAACATATTGATAAAATTTTGAAACAGGCTTTGGCAGAAGACATCGGCCGGGGTGATGTTACATCACTTGCTATGCAAGTCGATTTTTCTGCAGAAGCAAAAATTGTCAGCAAACAGAATGGTATATTAGCAGGTATTGAAGTTGCGAAACATGTTTTTGAACTTGATGATCCATCCCTTAAAGTACAGTGTAAAAAACAGGATGGAGATGAATTACATAAAGGGGATATAGTATTATCTATTTCCGGCAAAGGGCAGTCAATACTCAGCGCAGAACGCACGGCCTTAAATATTCTTGGCAGAATGTCCGGTATCGCTACTTTGGCTTATCGCTATGTAGAGCAAATTAAAGGAAGCGGATGTGCAATTTTAGATACACGGAAAACCATGCCCAACCTGCGCATCCTGGATAAATATGCCGTGACCTGTGGGGGCGCGGAGAATCACCGTTATGGATTATATGATATGATTCTTATAAAAGAAAATCATATCCGCTGGGCCGGAGGAATTCAAAAAGCACTCAAAGCTGCTATTGATTATGCCGGGTCCAGAAATTTAAAAATTGAAGTCGAAGTAACTGATCTTAAAGAATATCAAATAGTGTTAACATACCCTATTAATATGATAATGCTGGATCATTTCAGTTTGGGCGACCTGCGCAAGGCTGTCGCATTAAACAATAGCGATATTATATTGGAAGCATCTGGAAATGTCAGCTTAAAAACTGTTCGCGATATTGCCCTGACTGGGATCAATGTAATTTCCGTGGGAGCCCTGACCCATTCGGTAAGCTGCTTCGATTTTAGTCTGTTATTCAATGAATTCTAAAGATGTAAAATCTATATGTCTGTTTATTGTCGGACCCACGGCAAGTGGAAAAACGTCCTTGTCGCTGGCGCTGGCTGACTGGCTGCATGCAGACATTATTTCTGCGGACAGCCGGCAAAT
>JAGLUM010000273.1 GCA_023134755.1 Fidelibacterota bacterium
GCGCTTCGTTCGGGACGAAGAGGCCGTAGGTTCAAATCCTATCATCCCGACAAAACCGACAAACGTCGGTTTTTGTCTTTATAACATATAATGAAAAATAGATAATAATTATATGGGAGAAATCCCTTGGGTTGCCCGTTTGGGTACCTACAAGGGATACCCCTACAATGTTTATATTGTTTATAGGAGCAAATGATTATTTGCCTCTACTAACTTCTATCTTCTAATTTCTAACTACTGTCTTTCCCTATTACCTGCGAAATAATATCCCATGTAAATCCCTTCCCGCGCAGAAAACGGATAATCTTTTGCTGTGTTTTATCAGAATCTGAATTTTGTAACTGCCGATGTTTTTTTTCATAATGAAAACGGCAGTTTTCAATCTGCTCTATTGTATTAATATTTGAAAGTATTTTTTTTATAATATTAGATGAAATTCCACGTTGAAATAGTTTTTCTCTAATCTTTATGGGGCCATAACGTCTTCGTTTAATTAATTCCTCACTGTACATGGACGCAAAACGTACATCATTGATATAATTTCGTTCTTTCAGATAGTTGATCACTTTATAAATTGCTTCTTTTTTATATCCTTTTTGCAATAACTTGCTTATTAATTCTCCGGCTGCATGTTCACGCAAGGATAAAAGTTCAAAAGCTTTTTCGCGTGTAAATACACTATCTGCTATTTTTTTTATACGCAAAATATCTTCTTCCGAAAGCGATGCTCCCGAAGACAAATGAAACTGTATGATCATATCGTCGGTAATTGTTATCCGTTCATCATTATCTAAAAAACAATTGTAACGATGCGGATGTTTTTTCTGCTGTGATAAGCGTAAAACTATCGGCATAAATATCAGCCGGTTTTTTCTTCCTTTTTACCCCCAATCCCAAGAGCATCTTTCACTTCATTCGAAATGATTTCCAATACATCTTTATGCTCTTCAAGGAATGACTTGCTGTTTTCGCGTCCCTGTCCGATTTTTTCTTTGTTATAGCTGTACCAGGAGCCGGATTTCTCAATTATATTGTATTCTACGGCAAGATCAAGCACATCCCCTGTGTAGCTTATGCCTTTGCCGAACATAATGTCAAACTCGGTCTTTTTGAAAGGTGGTGCTACCTTATTTTTTACTACTTTTACGACAGTACGGTTACCAATAAAATCGTTTCCGTCTTTAATCGCGGTTGAACGGCGAATTTCCAAACGTACAGTTGTATAAAATTTAAGGGCTCGACCGCCGGTAGTGGTTTCTGGATTACCAAATACAATACCGATTTTCTCTCTGATTTGATTGATAAAGACCACAGCGACATTGGATTTACTGACCAGACCTGTTAATTTGCGCAGTGCCTGACTCATTAAACGAGCTTGTAGACCCATATGGCTATCGCCCATATCGCCTTCAATTTCTGCGCGCGGTACCAACGCAGCTACAGAATCAATGACAATAATATCAATGGCATTGCTGCGGACCAGTGTCTCAGTAATTTCCAGGGCCTGCTCTCCGCAGTCAGGCTGGGAGACCAAGAGACGGTTTATATTAATCCCAAGATTTTGTGCATATGTAAGATCTAAGGAATGTTCAGCATCAATAAACGCGGCATTACCGCCTTTTTTCTGTGCTTCGGCAATACAGTGAAGCGCCAGAGTAGTTTTCCCTGACGATTCCGGACCATAAATTTCGCTAATTCTCCCACAGGGAATACCACCGATTCCCAATGCTGCATCTAAACTCAAAGAACCTGTTGAAATTGCATCCACCTGCAACGGTTTTGAACCTTCTCCCATATACATTACCGAACCTTTACCAAATTGGCGATCAATTTGAGCAATGGCTATTTCCAATGCCTTTATACGGTCATCTTTTGCCATGATCTTATCCTTTCTACAAATTTATAATGCTCTAATTTTACATAAAATATAAAGCAATTGAAATAAAAAAAAGGGATGTCTCAAGACATCCCTTATGTATATGATATATATCACATTTATTTGAGATTTGCAACGGCCAGAGAGGCAGATCCCACCAATCCGGCATCATTACCCAATTCCGCTTTGACAATTTTTACCACTTCAGCAGGAATGGAGTACGCAAGTTTGTTCATCGTTGTGCGCGCAGGACCTAATATTAATTCACCGGCATTAGACACACCGCCACCAATAATAATGGCTTCGGGATTTAATGTGTTTACAAGACCGGCTAATACCGAGCCGAGAATTTCACCAATTTCTTCCAGAACCTTTTTAGATAAGGTATCTCCGGCATTTGCGGCCATGGCAATAGCTTTTGGGGTAATTTCGCCATCATCAAGATAATTGTCGATATTTGTTTCAAAACCTTTGTTTTTCGAGACCATAAAACGCTCTACAATACCGTCACGACCAATATAACGCTCCAGACACCCGGAATTTCCACAAGGACAAGATTTTCCATCACGGGAAATTGAGATATGTCCCAATTCACCTGCTGTAAAAGATGCACCGCGGTATAATTCACCATTTAAAATGATACCACCGCCAACACCGGTTCCCAGTGTCAAAGCTACGATATGCTTTAATCCTTTTCCGGCGCCATAATAAAATTCACCTAGAGACATGATATTAACATCATTATCCAAAAAAGTGGGTTTCCCTAAAATATCCGACATGCCTTTAGTAACATGTATTCCATTTAAATTAGGAATGTTGACAGCGACTTTCAATACCCCGGTTTCAGGATTTAACAGGCCGGGAGTTCCAATCCCGATACCCATAATATCTTCTTGGGGTAATTTTGAATCATCCATGACTTTTTGGGTGCATTCGGCAATATGTTTTATAATATCATCACCGCTTTTATTGGGATCAGTTACAAACGAATTTTTTATAACAATTAATCCTTTTTCATTGATAATACCTATTTTCATATTTGTACCACCAAAATCAATACCTACATAATACTTCATTTTAAACTTCCTTTGCTTTTTTTATTCTGTAAACTCATTACCAACTTTACGTGCTCGTGTAGGGTGATCCAAATCAACACCACAGGCAATTCCTACTTCGACCAGGATATTCCAGCAAGCCTGTAACTGTAGATAGGCATCATAACAGTGCATAGAGGGAATCTTTATGGTCGGGAAAAGGGTATCGTGATCAGAAACAGCAATAACATGCATGCCAACACCATCTACCAGAACTTCTTTAAATTTTTCTTCTTCTTCTTTGTATGGGTCTATGATAATTACCACTTCATCTTCTGACATAACTTCTTCAATACCATGCACAGCATAGGTTCCTTCAAGATATGCAGATTTTTTACGTGTAATTTCATTTGTTTTCAACGTTGCCTCTTCTGCAACACCGACATTTCGGCCCGCAAAATAGATAATATTTGCTTTTGCAATAATATCAATAATATCAGGATCGATCTCCATCTCAAGGACTTCCCGGGATTTATCAGCTAATTGTTTCATGGTTTTATCACACGTGCCCCCGAGCATTGCTTTTAAAAACTCATGATAGAATAATGCCTGTTCAATAACACTCTTTGTTGCAGCGACAGCCTCTTCTTTTCCGCAATTTAAAATGTATTCATCATCACTAATGGCACCTAAAGGGGTATTGGAATGTGCTGTTAATGCAAATTTTCCGGCAGCTTCTTTTGTTTTAAATAGGGAAATAACTTCCTTTGTCTTCCCGGAATTCGAAGCGCCAAAGACCGTAAATTCATCTAATTTTAATTCCAAAGCCTGGCGGCTTCCTTCGGTATATGCAGTAATCGGGAAATTATTTTTCTGAATGATATTTATTGTATGCTTTGCCGGGAAAATACGTGATGATCCTTCTCCTGTCATGAATAATTTTCCTGTCTTTTTCAATGATTCGATAGCTTTGCTAAGATCTTTAGTTTTAAAATTACGAATAACATCAATAGTCTCGAGCATCTCTTTACAGAGTGCGTATTGTGCATATTTTGGATTGTTTAATTTCATGATCCTTGCCTTAATTTTATAGTTAATCTACTTTTTTTACTTTTTTACAGGTTTCCAAATCAGCGTAGACCGGCTTGGGTCCAACTAAGGGCACAATATATTCCTTGAATGCCGGTGTCATATTCATGCCGTTTTCTGCAATATATCTTTCCGGGATCGGTTTTTGTTTCCCGCCCACATCACGTAAGGGGACAGCATCAATATGAATTTTGTACTCCGGTCCCGCTTCACGTACGATCACGCTCATCAATCCGGATTCTCCACGGGCAGCCAATTCTACGGCCTTTTTTCCAAGTAAAAAAGCTTCCTGGACATCAATATCCACCGTCCGGTCATCCGCGCACATGGGAAGCGATTCCGTTACCTGAAACTCTCCACGCATTTCCGGAAAATATCTGGAAATAATTTTATGAATTTCCATCCCGACTGATACGCCACCCATAGCTCCAAATTCTTTATTTCCAAAATCATCCTTTACTCTTGTAGCTGAAACGGGGTTACCATTCTCATCAGTAACACCTTCTCCGCAGATGATGGATACAAATCCGTATTTTTTATAACATGATTCGAAGTATGTAATAAATTTTTCTTCCACAAAGGGTATTTCCGGTATTAAAATGATATGCGGTGGATCCGATTCCTTATCCTTGAATGCATAGGGAGCAGCTGCCAGCCAGCCAGCACTGCGGCCGATGGTTTGATAAATTACAAACTGATCCACGTTTTGCATATCCCGGGTTAAACGTCCACCTTGATATACCGATAATGCCGTATAGCGGGCCGCAGAGGGGAATCCGGGTGTATGATCCGTTAGGGGTAGATCATTATCTACGGTTTTGGGGCAACCCGTGCCATAAAGTTCATAGCTTTGTTCCTTGCAATATTTTTCCACTTCGTAGACATTAAGTTGGGTATCATCCCCGCCAATGCCGAAAAAATAGCGGATATTGTATTTTTTAAATATTTCCAGTACGCGGGACATATTTTCTGTTTTTAATTTTATACGGGAGGAGCCCAAAGCACTTCCCGGCGTATGCTGTAAGGTATCAATGGGTGCATCTTCGAGATGAATAAAATCTTCTTCCAGAAGGCCTTTCATGCCAAAATGGCATCCCCATATCTGTTCTATATTTTTCTCTTTAAGGCATTGTGAAATTATTCCGGCCAGACTTGAATTTATCACAGCAGTTGGACCACCGGTTTGGGCCACGATAGCATTTCCTTTCATTCTTCGTTTGCTCCTTTGCTTATTTTAACTACTGATTATCGTCTTGACCTGATAATTGTCTGACAGGATAACAGGATTAACATGATAATGCTTTTTTATCCGTGTTGATCAAGTTCAGTGTAATCATCAAAGTTAATCTTTCTCGTTTTTCTTTTGTCATTCAAAACATACTTACTATCAGGTTTTTAACAAAGCGATAGTACATATCCCCCACTTCAATAAATCCATTATTAAAATTGATACGTTTTCGCTGTTTACCCCAATCAATAAATCCCCCTATCCAGTGCGGTGCCAGATCAAATGCCAATGCACCCACCTTGCCTTTTTCTGCGTTACCAATAACCAGTAAGGGAATATCTTCTTCGCAGAACTGAATTTGAATCGCATCCTGATTATTGGAAATATGCATTTTGACCCCAAGCAAACATAGTTCTGTACCGGGTTTTTGTATAAAGGCATTATATCCACCGATAATACCCGGGCGTTCCCAATCCAGTCCCCGGTTTATCGGGTGCTTTTCTTTGCCCTGCATAACTATAATGCCCTGATCGTAATTTATACAGTCATCGGTATCCTGCAAAAACACAGGCAGCACATCTTCTATGGGAGAGTTTTTATATTCAATATTCAAGCCTGTAAAGGATTCCCAGCCGCCAATCATCAAAAACGATCCACCGTTTTCAATATAGCGTTTTACTGCAAGAAGCTGTTTATTTGTCGACTGCGTTCGCGAGTAATCACTAAAAATGATAAGATCATAACTGTTTATATCCAGTTCATGCGGAAATTGTAGTGCGGAAGGAATATAATCGAAATCATATCCTTCGGCATACAGAATAGAAGATAAATATATCGCCGCTAAATCAATATTGTCATCTCCACAAAACAGTATTTTTTTCTCAGCGTTTTGTGTAAAGCGGCGTAATGCGACAGGCTCCAATAATTCTCCTTGAAAAGAAGGACGCAGTTTCTTGCGTCCGTTACTTATTTAATATTTAGAATAAATCTTTGTAGTTATCCACTGAATAGAATCTAAATTCTATCTCACGAAGATATTCCAGGGGACCTCCCGCTTTTACCCCTTCAACAAGCGAGGCAATTTGTTCTTGTGATTTATAGGCGAGAATTGCATTCAATTTCTTTTGAAAAACTTCGTCATCAGCTTCAATTTTTAAATTCGGGGCTGTGGGAAAATCACAGTAGACACCAAATTCATAGGCTGCCGGAGCGGCAGTGGGTTTGCCCAATTCCGGCCAGATATTTCCACCGGCATGGAACATAGAGATCAGGACTTCCTGATATACGATTTTATGATCCGGGTGTAAATCCTCACCGGTTGGCAAAAATATGCGGGTGGGCTGAACTTTCCGGAAATAGTATGTGAACATGTTCTGTAATCCGGTGTATCCTTCAATAGCAGGATCGCCGGGTTTAGCTTTACGGCGGCCAACATAGGATGTTGTATCACAGTCGGGCAAGTTCGCAAAGAAAAAATGGTCATCATCTAAACCAATGATCTTGAAGGAATCTTCAGTTTCTTTCTGACGGATTTTTCCAATAGTGTTTTCCTGTTCCATATAACAATAACCCATACCGCCGTCGGTTGCAACCAATGCATATACATCGATACCTGCTTCAATGGCAGCACGCATGGTAATTCCGGCTCCAAGCACAATATCATCATCATGCGGACCAATAAATAACCACTTTTCTCCTTCTTTCCAATCGGGAAATAATTCTTTTAGATTATCAACAGTTTTTACGTCTTTTCCTGTGCGGCGTAAAAATTTCATGTTCTCTCCTTTT
>JAGLUM010000274.1 GCA_023134755.1 Fidelibacterota bacterium
TATCTTCGGCCATTTTTAGCAATTCCGCGACGACTTCCGCGTTGGTGATCAAACCATTGCGATATTTTTTCATGAGCTTTTCCATTTTTTCAGAAAAAAGCTCGGATTGCACCAAATTGGTCCGTTTGTAAACTCTTATTTCATCATCCAATAATTTCCGCAGCATCTCAGCAGCCACATTTTTCTGTTTCATGCGTTGAATGCTTGCGAGATAATTCGGATCGAAGATGGAAAATTCCGGAAGATCTTTGAAAACATTAATAACGCCTTCGCTTTCGATACTTGCTTTTAATAATTCATTAATGCGTTCGTTGATTTCTCTGATGCTTAATTTGCCGGTTCCCGATATTTTAGCAACACCGCTTCGTACAGCTTCAAAATATGCTGTTGTCATGCGCGTTTTTTCATCAAGCAGGCTTCTGCATAATGTTTCTGCCTGTTTTAGCGCGGTAGCTTCTTTTAAATATGTCTTTTTCTTATCCTCGTCAGACAATATAAAATCAATGCCATCCGCGATGGTTCTTGCTCTTGTTAAATCACTGTTACCAAAGAACGGTGTATAATCCAGACCGTGCATTAAATCTTTACATATTTCCAGTTTTTCCCTGAATTTTGGCTCTGCGATTTCACCAATATCATTATTGCCAAAATTCGTTTTATCTCTACCGGTATAATCTTTCATGGCTTGTTTTAAGGCATTGGCTATACCCACATAATCTATAATCAGGCCACCTTCTTTATCGCCGTAAACACGATTTACCCGTGCAATAGCCTGCATGAGCGTGTGTCCCTGCATAGGTTTGTAAATGTACATGGTATTTAGGCAGGGAATATCAAATCCGGTAAGCCACATATCAACTACAATACAAATTCTAAGATCATTATCCGGTTTTTTGAATTTGATCGCAAGATCATCCCGTTCTTTTTTTCCAGCGATGATATCAAACCATTCTTCGGGATCTTTATTGTCTTTTGTCATGACAATATTGAGTTTTTCTTGCCAGCCGGGACGAAGTTCACGTAATTTTTGGTAAATCTTCATAGCGATCGGTCGAGAATAAGCCACGATCATGGCTTTGCCGGCTAGAATATGTTTTCTGTCTTCGTAATGTTCAATAATATCGTTGCAGAGCTCCCGGATGGTATCATCGGCACCCAGAATATCTTCCATTTTTCCTAATTCTCTCTTAGAACGGGCAATATGATGCGGTTCCGCAATGGCTGACATATCTTCGTATTCGTGATCAATTTTATCTAAAATGTGTTTATCCAATTTCAATTGCATAACACGGCTTTCATAGAAAATCGGACGTGTTGCTTCATCTTCCACAGCCTGCGTCATG
>JAGLUM010000275.1 GCA_023134755.1 Fidelibacterota bacterium
CTAAAGATGAAGAACTTATTAAGGAAGGCAAACTTGATTTCAATCGTTTCTGGAGAAAGATGGATCGTAGCTTGGGTAATAAGCGCAAGGCGATTGCAGAAAACGGAAATGAAAAAGGCCTTGGATTTATTACTCAGTTGTATGGTAACTTTGAAGAAAACGAGTTTTGTAAAATATATCCCAATGAATTTTTTGGATATTGGCGTATTACAGTAGAGCAACCATTAAAAGAGAACGATAAAATAGTTCCCGATCGAAGTGGTAATCCCAAGCCCGATACGTCTTTACGTGATTATGAGAATATTTCTTTTTTAAAAGAGAATAAGGAAGGAAAACTTATACCACAAACGATCGAAGACTATTTTGAAGCTGAAGTTATACCGCACATATTGAATGCCTGGATCGATCACAGTAAAACCAAGGTTGGATATGAAATCAATTTTACGAAGTACTTCTATGAATTCAAGCCATTAAGATCTTTAGAAGAGATTAGGGCAGATATCTTGGCACTGGAAGAAAAAACATTTGAGTCGGAAAAAACGGTGTTGAAATCATGAAAGAATATGGTTCATACAAAGATTTAAACCTTGAGTGGATTGGTAAGATCCCAGAGCATTGGAAAGTAAAGAAGGTAAAATACAATTTTTCATTTCGCACAGGTTTTACACCACCGTCTGGAAAAACAGAATATTATCAAGAAGGTACAAATGTTTGGATTAATATTAGTGACTTGCAAAACAGAGTTGTTTCGGATTCTGTAAATAAAATAACTGATAAAGCCATAGAAGATTTTAAACCAACTGTAGTTCCCAAAGGCTCATTACTTTATAGCTTTAAACTATCAGTTGGAAGAGTGGCTTTTAATAGTTTGGACTGTTATACTAATGAAGCAATTTTTTCAATTGATCCTGATGATTCGACTAATTTAAATTTTTTCTATTATTCGTTACCTGACCAAATCATTAGAAATTCTAATGAGAATATTTATGGGGCAAAAATTCTAAATCAAGAATTAATCAAAAATGCTAAACTTATTATCCCTCCACCCGAAGAACAAACCGCCATCGCTAATTACCTTGACCACAAAACAGCCGAAATAGATGAACTTATCGCCGATAAAAAATGCTTACTTGAACTTTATGAAGAAGAAAAAGCCGCCATCATCAATCAAGCGGTAACAAAAGGGCTTGATCCTAATGTACCTATGAAGGATTCCGGAATTGAGTGGTTGGGGGAAATTCCGGAGCATTGGGAGGTTAAGAAATTGAAGTATATTGCAAATCTTAGGAGTGGAAGTAATATTGTCTCTGAACAAATAAAAGAAGATTCATTTTATCCTGTATTTGGGGGAAATGGTATTAGGGGCTTTTTTGATGAATATACTCACAAAGGAAATTATGTGCTTATTGGAAGACAAGGTGCATATTGTGGCAATATCCAATATGCGACTGGAAGATTTTGGGCTTCTGAACACGCTGTGGTCTTAACACCAAGAACTAATTATCAATTCAAATATTTAGGTGAATTGCTAAGAATAATGAATCTTAATCAATATTCTGTTTCTGCGGCACAACCAGGATTAGCGGTTGAAGTAATTAAAAATTTAAAAATTCCTTATACGCCACAAAACGAACAAAACATCATTGTTCATTACATCGAAATTAAGTATAATCTTATTGATACAAAAATAGCTAAAACACAGAAACTTATAGAATTATTAACCGAATACCGTACAGCTTTAATCAGTGAAGTGGTTACGGGCAAAATTAAAGTAACGGATTAAGCTATGAGCATTACAAACGAAAACACCTTTGAAACAGCCTTAGAGCAAAGCTTATTGACTCAAGGTGGATACACGAAAGGTAAATCTGCCGATTATAGTCCTAAATTGGGCATGTTTCCCAATGAAGTTATTTATTTTTTACAGGAATCACAGCCCAAACGCTGGGAAAAGATATCAGAAATTCACGGAACAGATGCATCTGCACGAGTTATTCAGCGCATATGTAAGGAAATGGATCTACGTGGGAGCCTGGATGTATTGCGTAACGGTTTTGTAGATTATGGTGTCCGCTTTCAACTGGCCTTTTTCCAACCCGCTTCCGGTCTTAATCCCGATGCAATGGATCTTTATAATAAAAACAGTCTGAAAGTTTACAGGCAAATCTACTACAGCAACAAAAATAAAAATTCAGTAGATATGGTATTATCCTTAAATGGTATTCCTATTGCGACTATGGAGTTAAAGAACCAGTTTACAAATCAGAATGTTGATAATGCCATAAAGCAATACAAAACAACCCGTGATAATAAAGAATTGCTCTTTGCTTTTAAAAAGAGGGCACTAGTACACTTCGCAGTTGATCAAGATGAAATCTATATGACAACAAAAATCGACGGCAATAGAACTAAGTGGCTTCCTTTTAACAAAGGCAACAATAATGGCAAAGGTAATCCTCTTAACCCCGATGGATACAGGACAGCTTATTTTTGGGAAGAAACCCTGAAAAAAGACAGCTTGATGGAAATTCTTCAACGTTTTATCCATCTTCAAACTGAAGAGATTCAAGTCGATGGGAAGGTTTATAAAAAGGAAACCTTGATCTTCCCGAGATATCATCAGTTGGATTCCGTTCGAAAAATCGGTAACAATGTATATGAAAATGGAGTGGGTAAAAATTATTTAATACAGCATTCAGCCGGCTCCGGGAAAAGCAATTCCATTGCCTGGTTGGCTTACCGCCTTTCAAGCTTGCATAATGAAATAGATCAACGAATATTTGATTCGGTTATTGTTGTTACAGACCGCAGAGTACTCGATCAGCAACTACAAAATACCATTTATCAATTTGAACATAAAACAGGTGTTGTTCAAAAAATTGATAAAGACAGCAATCAATTGGCTTATGCACTCGAAACAGGATCAAATATAATTATTACGACCTTGCAGAAATTTCCCTTTGTGATAGAGAAAGTCGGGGACATTCCTGCAAGAAAATATGCAGTGATCATTGATG
>JAGLUM010000276.1 GCA_023134755.1 Fidelibacterota bacterium
TTTTATAGTGGACAACTTGCTGTGATCGATCAGGAGATATGTACGAATTGCGGGAAATGTACAGAAATTTGCAGGTACAATGCAATTCCTTTTATAAAGGGACAATATATTGTAAAATCGCTTGATTGCGAAGGTTGTGGATATTGTGCAAGAATTTGTCCGGTAGATGCCATTACAAATATTGATAATAATGTTGGGCAGTGGCTTGAATCAAAAATCAAAACCGGTACAAAGATGGTTCACGCCAGGATGAAAATTGGCGCTGAAAATTCCGGTAAATTGGTGGCAAAAGTGAAACGAGAAGCAAAACGGATTGCAGAAGAAGAAAACAAACAACTTGTTCTTGTTGACGGTTCTCCGGGAATTGGCTGTCCTGTGGTTTCCTCTCTTTCCGGGGCTAATTATGTTGTATTAGTTACAGAACCAACCGTTTCGGGATTGCATGATTTGAAACGTGTTTATGAACTTGTTGAAAAATTTAAAATAAAAGCAGGCTGTATTATAAATAAAGCAGATTTGAATAAGAGCAAAGCTAATGATATTATCAAATTTCTCGAAAAAAACAATATCGATCATCTTACAAATATACCCTATGATGAAACTTTTACTAAAGCTATGACAGCAGGAAAAACTATCGTAGAATTCGGTGATAGTGAAATAAAGGAAATATTAGAAAAAAGTTGGCAACAAATTCTTAAAATTTAATAGAAAATCAACCATAAATAATAGAAACAAAAAGGAAACTAAAAATGAAAATTGCATTTACAACAAAAGGAACAAATTGGGAGTCTAAAATGGACCCAAGATTTGGCAGAACAGAATATTTTATAATTTTTGATGATGAAAAAAATGAAACAAAAATTATTGATAACACAGAGATCATAAACGAAGCACATGGAGCCGGTCCCAAAACAGCACAAAAACTTTTTGAAGAAAAAGCAAATATATTAATTACCGGTAATGGTCCCGGTGGAAATGCAGGATCTGTTCTGGAAAAAGCCAAGATTGAAATTTATGTCGGTGCCGGAGAGATGACAGTGAAAGAAGCTTACGAAGCTTACAAAAAAGGCAAATTGAAAAAATTCTAATTTTTTAAAAATAAAACAGGAATATAAAAATATGATTATTGCAATTCCAATTGCACAAGGCAGTTTTTCACAACATTTTGGTCATTGTGAAACCTTCCGTCTTTTTCATACGGATAAAGAAAAAAACATTATAAAAGTAAAAGATAAAACACCACCGCCGCACGAGCCCGGTGTTTTCCCCAAATGGTTATCCGAAGAAAAAGCCGATGTTATTATTACCGGTGGAATGGGGATGCATGCAAAGCAATTATTTGCCTCCTACGGTATCGAAGTGATTAGCGGAGCATCTTCCGGAGACCCTGAAACGATTGTTAAAAATTGGCTGAATGGAACGCTGATATCCGGCGGTAATATCTGCGACCATTAAAAACAATTTACAGAATTATTTTAATCAGAAATGAAACACCCCGCCTTTTGGCGGGGTGTTTTTGTATCCCGTAGGGGAGTTGAACCCCTGTTGCAGGAATGAAAATCCTGAGTCCTAACCACTGAACGAACGGGACATATATCAAAGCGAGAAATAATAAAATGTTTTGCAATGAGAGGCAAGGATTTTTTTATATTTTTGCAGCTAAAAGAAAAATAAATTGAAACGGCTTCTGCTTGCATTGTTAGTAATAATATATTGCTTTTTTAGATGAAAAGCCAAATCAAAGCCGGCAAAACAATTTGCTCTGCCGACCGTTCAGGTTCGCCAGAATCTCATTCCGAATATTATCTGGATAATGGATTTTTCAATAGTATAAAATACAAAAAAACCAGAATGAAAAATGTGATTGATATCATAAAAAATGATTGAAACAGATTTTTCTATCATGCTCACAGCATATTATGATCATATAAACACATTGGGGGTTTTATTCAGGAATGAAAGATAATGCAAGAGGAATCAGGGTCCCTTTATATTATGTAAGACATTATTCCGGTATCGTATTACAGGATCAGGGTTTTTCTAAATATGTTAATGTAAAATACGTGTCTGGGACATTCGGATTAAATTGGACTTTATTCATGATCATGTCAGAAGTGCGACCATTTTGCCGATTTTCTATTTTCATGTTGCTAACAATAAATGTGTGATTAAGTGCATCCATTTCCTTGTATTCAAGGATCATCAATACCTTATGG
The DNA here is from genome assembly GCA_023134755.1 of Fidelibacterota bacterium. Classification (GTDB taxonomy): domain Bacteria; phylum Fidelibacterota; class Fidelibacteria; order Fidelibacterales; family Fidelibacteraceae; genus M50B103. The sequence goes on from JAGLUM010000276.1 coordinate 2,217, forward strand.
AGTTCGTTATCAAAATCGTAGTATTCAGATTTCAGGGCAATATTGTCAGTTTTTTTCACCCATGTGATCTTACGTAAAAAACCATATTCGTCTTCTTTAGAGGTATTGACTGGACATATCTCGATTTTCCAACAGACGGCACCGTTTATACTTTCTTCTCCTAAAATCCGATAATTAAAATCATGAAGGTTCGGTGCAGACATATCGGCATTAGAAAATTCCGAGCCCATAAAAGATTTGCTTTTTTCACTTGATACAATCCGCCGCGATTGTCGATTGGCAGGAATATATACCCACATATCATCATCCTGATCGTCATAGTCTACGATCAACATTCCCATGCCTTTGACATCTGCCGGTTCCAAAAAACGAATAATGCGTTTTTCTATTTCTTCGCTATAACTTTTTGACGCCATTACCGTTTTCCGAATTCGCTCGCGACCCTTTGCATCCCGAATAATTAAAGTTGAAATAGCTTCCAGACCGGACAACTTTGTTTTATCACGCGCGGCTTGCATAATATCATATGCAGTTTGCGCAGATAAAAGTTGCATACCCAGAATGCAGAAAATAAATAAATTTATTTTTTTCATAATTTCTCCTTTGGTTTTAAAAATTTTGGTTTAAAAACAAGACACATTGCCGGAATAAGAACAAGTGCTCCCAGCAGACATACAGAAATGGAAATTACAACGAGAAACCCAAAATATTGAATAGGGATAAACGATGAAACAGACAGAACGGAAAACCCTACAATAACAGACCAGGCATTAAATACAATTCCCTTACCCGATCCAGCTAATGTTTTTCTAACTGCTTCTTCTGCCGTTTTTCCGCTATGATATTCATTACGGTAACGCCATAAAAAATGAATAGTATAATCAACGCCAACACCAATCAAAACAGATGAAAGGAGAGCTGTTGCTGTGCTAAGGCTAATATGAAAATAGCCCATAAATCCAAAAAGAATACCCTCAGCAAGCAAAAGCGGTAATGAGGCAAACAATCCCGCCCAAAATGAGCGGAAAACGACCATTAACATAATGGCAATAGCAATAATCGCAAAAATAAGTGATATAACCTGACCTTTGACAATGGCTAAATTCATTTCTGAAGTAATTAGTGCAGCACCTCCTAACAGCGTTACATTTGGATCATTCCGGGTGAGATTCTTAATATTATCTACGACTTCTTTAATGATAAATCCGTCGCTATTGTTAATGCGAACGATCATTTGGGCATGTTGATAATCAAAATCGACCAATTGCTCAAAATCACTCGGATCGCCGCTCATGTAATACAATTCAAGGTACTGAGCAACTGCCGGGGATGTAGGTGGAATTTGATTATAAAGGGAATCATCATTATCGTACAATCCCTTGGAAATCTCCTTTACCACATCTACCAATGAAGTAATATTACCGATATTCGGGTTTTTCAGCAACTCGTCTTGATACATTTCCATACGTTTAAGCAGATCGGGATCTTTAATATTTCCTTCGAACATGACCGATAAGGTCTGAGCACCTCCGAAATGTTCGTTAATAATTGATGTACTGACCTTAACAGGATGTTTTTTTTTGAAAAAATTTTCCATATTTCCATCAATTTTTAAGCCAAAAATTCCGCATGCAAATGAAAGAGAAACAATAAAAGCAATAATAATAATTTTTTTAGAGTGATGAATAATACCCTTACTTAAAAAAAGAAGTACACGATCTAAAAAGAAAGCCCGGTGTTTTCCGTTCCTGATTATTTTTTTGCGTGTTTTTTTAGGCAAATAACTTAAAAAAGCAGGAATAAATAGCAGACTTAAGGCAACGGCCCAGGCGATACCGATGGATGCTAGAATACCCAGTTGGCGTGCATGCACTATGATATGCATTAAAAGTCCGAGAATTCCCACAATAGTTGTTGCACCGGTAATTAATATTGGGCGCTTTAAGTTGCTAAAGGACTCTATTACGAGTTCTTTTTTTGTCCATCGGGGATGTTCTTCCAGTAGTTCATTATATTTTGCGATCATATGAATCCCATAATCATTCGCAACTGCAATGAGCATCACCGGCAATAAAATGGTAATCATCGTGATTTTCCATCCAAACAATGGCATGAGAGCAAATGAAAGAATAATCGACATCAGTACTACACCTAAAGGAAGCATTACACCACGTAATTGCTTAAACGAAAAATAGAGCATTCCTATCATTAAGAGAAGTCCAATGGGAAGCAGGTAAACAATATCTTTATAAATATCATTGGCAATAGCCGCTTTGATCATGGGTAAACCGCCTATGTAAACCGTTTCTCCCCCCCCGTTTTCGCCAAGAATCGTTTCAATTTTCAGAATTAATTCGTTTTGTTTAGCCTCACTTTTCGGTGTTAATAAGATGGATGTTTTGGTAAAATCATCCGAAACGACAATATCGCGAATAAGTGTGTTAGCCCGAAGATCTGCACGCAGCATTTCCCACTCTTCAGGAGTTTTTGGAATACGCTTAATAGCAGGATCCACGATCATTATCCCATCATCGTTTTTTATCTGTTTCAAGGTATACAGTGAGGTGACACGTTCAATTTCACTCCTGCGCTGAAAAGTACGGGTCAGTTTTTTTACACGTGTAAGTGTTTCTGTATTTAGAATATCATCCGTTTCTAAAACAACAACAATGAGATTATTATTGCCAAAAATAGATTCAATTTCTGTTGTTTGAATGCGTGACGGCATTGTTGGTGCGATCATATCGTTAATATCCGGTTCAATCTCCAATTTCATCAATCCAAAACTAAGAAATAGGGATAAAAGCAGAAAGCCGATAATGATTGGAAGCCGGTATTTGATAATAAGCTGTTCAGAACGCATGGATCTCCCCGTTAAAATGATAGTTTAAGTTCACAATAGTAGCCATTGTAAAGAGGCTTTAAAAGGGTGAAAAGGGTATTGTTATCACCGTGATAAATATATGCCCCAAGAGATAATTGTAAAGCATCCGCAAGATCAAGAATCAAGCGTGGGGCAATGAGATATTCTTCTGTTGTTATATTGTAGCTAAAAGGAATTTCAACTTCGAATATTTCGTGAAACAGAGTCAACGCGGGTCGAATAAAAATACTATGCAGTATTTCATCTGTTTGCCGGAAAAACAAACGCTTGTATATATCAAGCTGGTATCCCATTAGCAGCATTGGATTTTCGGGAGCTGTAAGTTCTATAAAATCGGAGACAAATTTTCCATTATATTCCATCAGGAACCTGAATGTGTCCCAGGAGCGGTCGAGTCCGAAGGTCCATTGTATTTCAGGATTTGGAATGTAAGGATCGTTATCTTCATTCTCAGGAAGAATATATGCGCCCTCGCATCGGAAACTCCATGCAGAGGCATTAAATGCGGCATCAAATCCAAATACCTGCTGGCGCCAGGGTTTCTGAAAGAAATTATAGCTTACCATTGTTGGAGAAAAAATTATGGTTTCCACTGAAAATCCGGGCTGAAGCGCGTAGGCATTTAAGTATGAAAAGGCGGCATCATATTCTGATGTTAGCAGATCAAGTTTTACCGCGCCGCCGCTGTTTATAAAATAATGATCGGGCATATCTATGCCGGTATAAATAACGCCTTGCGGTAAGTCGAACACAGATATTGGAAGTTCATTTGGCATGTATAATGGGATCCAAATTCCCTGTAATTTTACAGCAGACCCTATTTGCAGTGAAGTATTCACTAGAATATTTCCCAACCGCATATCATCGAAATCAGGCAAGATGTGAGTCATATTCCGGGGTGTAATATTATCGGTGGATGTAAATACATCTGCACGACCCCAAGCCGCAATTTGCTTTCCCAAACGCGTGGTAAGCGGTCCCAGAGAAATATCAATATAGGCTTCACGAAGATTAAAATTAACATCATGCTCACCGGAATAATAAGAATCTATAAATTGTAATTCTGCATATGCAAATCCCACATCTGCTTTTTGGGCTTTTAGCTTAAGTGTTGCCCGTGAGTAGATGTTTTTACTATATAATGAATCATTTTTAGTATCGAAATGTATGTAGCTGCGTATATCACCGCCCAGATCGCAGGCTGCCGAAGATTCCATTTGCGCGCTTTCAAAAAGTCCTTGCGCAAAAACAAGATGAATAATACAAAAGAGTAATAAAATGCGTTTCATATAATTTGTCCCGTAAACTCGAGCTTACAATAACTTAAAATTTTCAGGGAAGCGCCCAAGTTTAGCGGTTTGGACAAATAAAATGGAAAAGAAAAAAAAAGCGCAATGAAGTGCTTTTGCTTTTAACAAAATGAAGCATATTTTATATAAATGACTTAAAGTTTATTTAGAATCGTTAATTACCGGTTCTGTCTTTTTTTTGTATTCCGAAGGAGTCATGCTGACATATTTTTTAAAGAGGGTATTAAATGAGGATTTAGAATTAAAGCCCGCATCGTAACCAATAGCAAGTACTGTAAGATTATCATAGCGGGGGTCCATCAAGCGCTGCTTTGCTTCTTCGATACGATAGCTGTTAATAAAAGTGTAAAAATTTTTGCCCAATTTTTCATTTAGGATTTGTGTAACATGATGTCGGGGAACATGCAAATATTGTGCAACATCAAGAATCGTCAGCTCCGGTTCAAGGTAAAGTTTTTTTTCTTCCATAAGTGAAAGCAGTTTTTTAGTAAGGGAATCAATGTTTGCTATCCGCAGTCCGGAGCGTTCATATTTTGGTTTTTCTTTTGGGGGTGTTTCGGGATAAATACGATTCTGCTGATATCCAAAAATGCTGAAAGTAAAGGAGTAAAAGACTAAAATAATATTTCCCATAAGTAAGGGGTCAAAATGAAAATTTGTAACAAAGACACGAGTAAAACCCATTATGAACAGCCCAAAATACAATATGAAAAATGTAATGGAAACAAACAAAGCCCATCCTAATGTGATTTTTTGCGATGTGTAAGAAAATAAATCTTTTATTTTCTT
>JAGLUM010000277.1 GCA_023134755.1 Fidelibacterota bacterium
GGGTATAAAGAAATTACGGCTATCGTTCGGGATAACGCGAAAAATACCATTAATATCAATATTCATAAGCAATCGGACGCAAATACTGTTCAAGTATGTAATGAAGCAAACAGCGCTCTTGCAGATATCGAAAAAACGGTTGGAAATGGCGTTAAATTATTTGTTCATTTTGACCAATCGGAATTTATTCAGGAATCGGCAAACAACCTTGCATCTACCGGTGTTTTAGCCTTTCTGCTGACAGGGATCGTGCTGTTTTTCTTCCTGCGTAATTTCAGAAGTTCCTTGATCGCTGCTATTTCCGTACCGGTTTCGATCATTGTTACCTTTTTTGTTATGAGTCAATTGGGTGTTACCCTGAACATTATCTCTATGGCCGGTCTGGCCATTGCCATCGGGATGCTGGTAGATAACTCCGTGGTCGTCCTGGAAAATATTTTTCGCCGTAATCATGAGATCGGTGAACCAATTTATGAGGCTGCTGACAAGGGAGCTTCTGAAGTTGGTACTGCAGTTATGGCTTCTACATTAACCACCTTATCTATCTTTATTCCCATGCTGTTTGTCGGGGGTATTGCCGGTATGATGATTGGCGATCTTGCTTTGACAATTATTGTTTCATTATCTGTATCATTGCTGGTTTCCTTAACACTGGTTCCTCTGATGGCCTCAAAATTACTTTCTAAGAAACAGCAAGGACATAAAACAAAACTGATGAAAAAATTCGATGTCAGCATAGGCCGTTTCTTCGAGAGTTTTGGCAAAACATATCGAAGGGCTTTAAACTGGTCCCTGAATCATAAAAAGACAGTGGTCTTTTCTGTGCTGGTACTTTTCATTGTCAGTCTCGTGTTATTTGGACAAATTGGATTTGAATTTATGCCCAAAACGGATGATAATGAGATCAACTTTGAGGTTGAGCTCCCCGTAGGCACCGCGCTACCCACAACAGATGCTTATTTCAAGCAAATAGAATCTTTGGTTATCACTACGGTCCCCGAACTCGAAAACATCAATGTAAATTTCGGAAGACGCACCGGTCTGGCATCTATTTTCGGAGGTACGTCCAACAGCGGAAGGGTTTCTATTTCATTGATAGACAAAATAGAACGGCAGCGTAGCAAGTTTGAGATCCAGGATGAACTGCGGAAGAAAATGAACGCTATCCCTGGTGTTAAGGCTACCTTTTCAAGCGGTGGTTTTATGGGTGCGAGCAGTGATCTTACCATTGAGATATATGGTCACGATCTAAACCAAGCAGAAGCGGTCGCAAATGAGGTCAAAGCTAAAATGAAGAACATTCAGGGTCTTGTTGATATTAATTTATCTTTTTCCGATCCGCTACCGGAATACACCATTGAGATTGACCGTGAAAAAGCCGGGAAAATGGGTCTGAACGTCGTACAGATTGCCAGGATCGTGGAAGCCTCAGTTAGAGGGAAAGTTGCATCGGTCTACCGTGAAGGCGGCGAGGAATATATCATCTATGTGCAGCTCGACCGTAAATTTCGCGAATCAGAGCAGGATATTAAAAGCATTTTTGTAAAGACACCTGCAGGCGAACAGGTACCGTTAAGTGCTATCGCATCCATCATTGAAACAAGTGCTCCTGCATCTATTTTTCGAATAGATCAAAACCGTCTTGTTACCATTGACGCTAATGTCTCCGGGCGCGATTTGGGATCTGTTACTAATATGATTAAAGAAGAAATAAAGACCGTTTCTATGCCGGCAGATTTCCGGATTGATATTACCGGCTCCGCGGAAGATATGCAGGAAACGGGTAGGAGTTTTTTGATTGCAATTATTATAGCTATTCTACTGGTTTACATGGTCATGGCATCGCAGTTTGAATCACTTCTAGACCCTTTTATTATTCTGTTTACCATTCCATTGGCTATGATCGGTGTTGCCTTTGGTCTGTATATTACAAAAACAACTCTTAGCATGACGTCCCTGATCGGGTCAATGGTATTGGTGGGCATTGTGGTGAACAACGGTATTGTGTTGATTGACTACATAAACCGGCTTATTCGGAAAAACAAGATGCATGTAACAGAGGCTATCCTTGAAGGATGCCAGACCCGTTTACGTCCGGTCCTGATGACAGCATTGACTACAATCCTTTCCATGATACCGCTGGCGCTGGAGCTGGGATCCGGTGCAGAGCTTTGGGGGCCCATGGCACGGACCATTATTGGAGGGTTGTTTACATCAACTTTCCTGACACTTTTCTTTGTTCCAATCTTATTTGATACATTCCAACACGGCAGGATGGAACAAAAACTCAGTAAATCAAATTTAGATTATGAGCCTGAAGCATAATATAATGATCGCGGAATAGATATAAAGTCTGTTCCGTGATCTTTGGAAACGCAAATGCAACATGTTTTAGAAAATATTGAACTAAAAACCTATGAATACGGATTTGCCATTTACCGTGAAAGCGTTAAGTTACGTAATCAAATTTTACTTGAACCACTGGACCGTAGTGAACCGGTTTCAGATTATGATTTTCCGGAAAAAGATATCTATATTGGCGCCTTCCTTGGAGAGCGTCTGCTTGGAACGTTGGTGTTGACCCCTGTGGACAGCAGTACAGCGAAAATGCGCCAGCTGGCTGTACATGAGCGTTTTCGCAAACAGGGCATTGGGCACGCTCTGGTGGAAAAATTCGAAAATATTGCCCGACATCTGGGCTTTACCAAGATAGTGCTACATGCCCGTGAATCTGCTGTGTTATTTTATAAGCATCTTGATTATATACGCATTGGTAAGCGCTTTGTTGAAGTGGATCTTCCTCACTGGAAAATGGAGAAAAATCTGCTGTTGCCCTGATTTTGTGTTCTCATACACAAAATACTTCCTATTTAAGCGAAAATAATGATAATTTATTTGGATTTTTTATCCCCTGAACGTAAAATTCATAATGAAATTTTTTCGCATAATTATTATTTCGTTTATTCTCCTGTCTGCTTTTCTGCTTGGCGCAGAAGCCAGAGAATATATTGCGGTTCGTACGAGCAATCCGCCCGTGATTGATGGGAAATTGGATGATGCTTGTTGGGAAACCGTAACTTCTTCCAGAGATTTCCGTATGCATTCACCCTATGACGATCGCCCGGCCACCTTTGATACGGAATTTTCTGTTATCTATGATGACAACAATCTTTATATCGCCGTACGGGCTCACGATCCGAACCCTGACAAGATCTTCCGGCAAATCGCCCGGCGTGATCATGTCGAAACGGAATTTATCAGTGTTTGCATTGACAGTTATCACGATAAAAACACTTGTTATTGTTTCTTTGTGAACGCATCCGGGGTTATGGGGGATCTTTTTGTATCGAAAAATGGGGGATCCCTGGATGATAGTTGGGATGCCATCTGGTGGGCAAAAACCCAAATCGATGAAGAAGGCTGGATCGCGGAATTCCGCATTCCTTTGTCTCAATTACGCTTTGTAAATGCTGATGAGCAAATTTGGGGCTTTGATGTGATGCGCTCTGTCCATCGCAACAGCGAAGAAAGTTTTTGGATGGAACATCCTCAGGATGCTTCCGGTTTTATCCATAATTTTGGTATCTTGCGCGGATTGCACAATATTAAAGCCCGGAAAGTCATGGATATTTATCCCTATGCTGTGAGCAATCTTGACATCTATGAAGCCGAAGAAGGTAATCCTTATATGGACGGTACTGATATAAAATTCAACGGCGGTATCGACGGAAAGATTGGATTGACTAATAATTTTACCATGGATTTTACCATCAATCCGGATTTCGGCCAGGTGGAAGCGGATCCTGCGACCGTGAATCTTACCGCTTTTGAGACCTTTTTCGGTGAACGCCGGCCTTTCTTTATTGAGGGAAATAATATTACAAGTTTTTCACTGGATGTCAATGGCGGAGAGGAACAGCTTTTCCATTCGCGGCGTATTGGCCGTTCTCCGCATTACTGGCCATCCCTCGGTAATAATGACTACGCCAAAGTACCCCGGGCAACGGATATTCTCGGTGCTGCTAAGATAACAGGCCGAACAGAAAGCGGACTGAATATCGGGATCGTTGAGGTGGTTACCCAGAAAGAATATGCCGATATTTCCCGCTCCGGGGTAGAATCGCGGGAAACCGTGGAACCGTTGACCAATTATACCATTGTCGCTCTGCGTCAGGACTTGAACCAAGGCAGCACCCAAGTGGGTGGTATTCTTACTGCAGTAAACCGTAATTTGAATGAAGAGCATCTTGATTTTTTACATAAACAAGCATATACCGGTGGTTTTGATTTACGACACTACGGTAAGGATCGTCTCTGGCGGGCGGATATTCGCACCTATGGATCTTACGTTCAAGGTTCAAAAAATGCGATTTCTTTAACACAGCTTTCTTCTTCTCATCTTTTTCAACGTCCGGATGCCGATTGGATAAATTATGATACCTCGCGCACCTATCTAATGGGACATGGTGGTTCTGCACGCATCGGTAAATTCTCCGGTGCTCTTCAGGCCGCGTTTAAAGTTCAATGGAAATCACCCGGCTTGGAACTTAATGACGTGGGTTTTGTCGGTGGAACCGATAACATTTCACAAAATATTTGGCTGAATTATCGTAAGAATGAGCCATTCTCTATATTCCGAAACTTCAATACCACCTTAACCCAATGGAATAACTGGAATTTTGGTGGCTTGCATCAAAACTCGGGTATTAAGCTCCAAATGGAGACTCGATTCAAAAATCTTATGGGTCTTGATCTTGGGATTGAGGTTAATTCTAAATTTTTGAGTTCTACTGCCTTGCGTGGAGGGCCTCGACTACTTATGCCGGGCTCGCAATATACGTGGATGTGGTTCGGTACCGATTATACCAAAGACCTGCATGGGTGGATGCTTTTTATAGGTGGTGCTAATAAAGACGGTCTGCATCACAGCCAACGATTTGAATCAGAGATTTACTGGAAGATCAGTCAAAATGTGAATATGTCCGTATGTGCGAATTGGGGCCAAACCCATGATGTGTTTCAGTATGTTACCAAGGTTGATTATTATGGTGATCTCCGGTATATCCTGGCACAGATCCATCAGGAATTAGCCAGCATACAACTCGGCATCAATGTCAATATTACACCCGAGATATCCCTTGAATACCGTGGCCGTCCTTATTTTGTCAGTGGAAAATACAATGATTTCAAGGTCGTGACGGATGGAGATAATCCGGTATATGAAGATCGCTTTGATCTCTTTACAGATAATATTACCCTGAACAATGGTGTTTATTATTGTGATGAAGATCGCAATGCATCCCTTGATTATTCTTTTAATAATCCGAACTTTATCTACAGTTCTTTTCAATCTAACCTTGTTTTTCGCTGGGAATACCAGCCCGGATCTACCCTCTTTCTGGTCTGGTCCCTGAACAATGATGTCGGCAGTGACGGGAACCGGATCATTTTATCGGAAAATATTCAAGCCCTGAATGATGAGATACCTTACAATGTATTTCTTATGAAAGTGTCCTATAGACTGGGACGCTGACGCGAAGATTCAAGGTCCAAGAATCAAGATACAAGTGAAAATAAAAAGAAAAACGTGAAGTGTGAAAATTTGGATTGAATAAAATATATCCAATTGTTTTCAACGCATATAACATTATATTTTGACCCCTGCCTCTCAATCATTCTGCAAATCTCCGTTTCACTACAGCTTCAACCGCTCTGGGGAAATTCCACCAAGAAAGGTCTTTTCAACATCTCAATGACTTGACTTATTGACTCTTTTTTTATCTTACTAACATCATTTTCTGCATAATGATGATGGGCTCTCCATCCACAACAGCTACCATTCTGCATAGATACACACCGCTTGGCGCAGACATGCCCGTATTGTTTTCTCCGTACCAGCGGACACTGTAATTACGCGGTTCGTGGTAAGCATCTACCATGTTTTTAATCTCTTTACCCAGCAGATTGTAAATCTTAATTGAAACTTGACAACTGACCGGCAGGCTATAGCGAATTTCGGTGGATTCCGTAAAGGGATTCGGGGAGTTTGGCAGCAAGGTAAGTTTTTCGGGGTTTCCGGTTAAAAAGCGGTTCACTTCATGTACATAAACCGGCAGGTAATATACTATCATATCATGACCATCGGTCACCCGGATAGTTACTGCATCATCTCCGAATTTATAATTCTCTGTAAAGAAAATAATACCACCCAATTTATCATCAATTAGATAACGCACATTGCGACCGGGTGTGATATCCCAGATCAGGTCACTCAAATCGTTATCAATGTCATACACGACATCTTTAAATATCAGGGTATCTGACGAATTGGCATCAAAAGCCAGGGAATCGGGTAGTGTCATAGTAAAATAGGGTGGATCGTTTACTGCCAGCACGGGAATAATCCATGTTTTTTTAACCGTTTTTTTTCCATCACTTGCTGTTAGACTAAGTTTTTCCGTTCCATACCAGTCTTTAATCGGCCATATCACCATTGTGTCCTGTTTTTCTTCAATATACACATTATCACTACCGCTAAGACTGATATTAACGGTGTCTCCAATATCCGGATCCGTAACAAACTGCCGGACAAATTGCATAGGGATCATAAGAGAGCCATCTTCTACAATATGGGTATCCGGCAGAGCAAGCCAACGCGGAGCATCATTTACGGCAGTTACCGATATGTCCATCGTGCACGTATCACTAAGACCGCCATCATGTATCATAATCCGGACAGAGGCTTCGCCATTCCAGTCCGGTTTTGTATATAATTTTATTTTTTCGGACTGTTCATGAATATAGACGGGAGGATTATCAATGAATGACCACAGTAAATCCGTTGTCTTGGTTTCGATATCTAATGCAAAGGAGGCAAAATATGCGCGGGACAGTGTCAGAGTATCGTCTTCCATCCAAGTCTGTCCGGGTATCTGTTGGATCATTGGCGGATCATTTACTGAAATAACTCTCAGCGGGCAGCGGCAGGTATCCCGATACTCACCATCGTCTACGATCATACGAATATCTGCATTTCCGTACCAATTGAGATCAGCAGAAATAATGTATGCTTTTTCCGTTTCCACAATATGCAGGAACGGGGACGGTATGACAGTTAACATAAGTTCATTATCCGGTGTTTCAGCATCGGATATATAGCGATACAGTTCCCGTCTACCTATAAGAAGGGTGTTATCTTCCAGAAATGATTTTCCGGGAATAGATGATTTTCCAGGAACGAACTCCCACTGCGGCGCATCATTCACCGGGAGTACATGAATCACCCAAGTTTTACTGACTGCAATCTCACCGTCACTGACGGTCAATCGCAATGAATCCGTGCCGTACCAGTCTTTGGGTGCAATATAGCGAACCCGCGCACCGTTATAAAAAGCCCGAATTTTTCCATAGCTTTGGATCTGCCATTTCAGGTCTTGGGTTTCGGTTTCAATATCTTCGGCAAACAG
>JAGLUM010000278.1 GCA_023134755.1 Fidelibacterota bacterium
AGCCTCAGAAATTACCATTAGGCCTCTTTTGGTTATTATATCAGTCGCTTTCTTCTTTAGAGTGCAATGAACTTTGGAAAGCATCTATGTGTTTTGTTATTACCTTGAACTTTTCCGGCGAAATATTAATGAATAAACCTTCAGATTCAGTATATAAAGCTCCTGTTTCATCATAAATACTTCCTTCTGCTTTTATTTTATTCTGGTTTATTGATGTAATTTTTGCTTCTACTGTGGTAATTGAATTTAGGGGAAGCATTTTCCGGTATTGCACAGTCAGATTTGCTGAAACAGCAGTATATCCTTGAATCCAGACAGATGCTCCCATAGCCTCATCAAGAACAGCCGCCATACTTCCGCCATGTACAAATCCAGGTGGTCCTTCCGTCGAAGGACCAAACCAAACTCGTGCAACAAATGAATTGTCACTATCCTTTTTAAAGTATCGTACTTTTATACGGTCGTTATTTCTATCTCCTGTGATAAAGGCTTTTCCAATACCGTATGAGTCAGGGATTTTAAGTTCTGTCCATCCTTTTTCGGCTGATAACCCAGGAAAAATAATGGTATTTTTATTCGTGTTGCCCATAATGTTAAAAACTATATTTTAGTTTAAACATAAACATATTATAGTCTTTCAGATTAGCGAATAAATTGTCACCATTGCCATTAAAAATCACGGTTGATAAAGAAATTTCTGAATTAATAGTGGCTTTATATACTATCTCGGGCATGTAAACAAGAGCATAATTGTCTTTTATATTATTCCAATCTGTAACAATGAACCCTCCACCAATAGGGGCAACTTTTAACTTTCCACCAGCAAAATTCATTTCGTACCGCAAAAAGAAATAATCATTTAGATTATCATTCCCTCTTTCATGAATAAACCCGTGCATATACTGAAGATTAAGATAAGAGCCATTGGCAAAATTGTAATCACAACCAATTACAAATTTCAGATATGGTTTGGTTTTGTCTAAAATTAATGAGTCTTGGGTTACGGGTATTGGCGACATAGGATAAAAGGCTGATAAATCATTTGTCATTATTACATCATTTTCAGGAATAAATGCTGCCGCCTCTGCCCAAAATCCTATACCGGCAATACTTGTCGCCAAATCAGCACCTATGATATGGGTTCTTGCAAATGAAAGTTGAGAGTTTATGTTCGTTCCTCCCAGTGTATCAACAGGAATAAAAGTATTTTTTGTGACAAACGGTAATCCATCATATCCCCAAACATAGCTCGCAGAAAAATCAACTCCTTTTGCAAAACCCTTAAATTTTAAACCGGCTGTTGAACTTTCTCCTAAGTTATATCCCGGCATAAGTAAAGTATCGGAAAATTCTTTTAGAATCATTCCTTGTGGTAATTCCATTGTGGAATTCAATGCATTTGAAAAAATACCTACCGGCATATTGGCGGGCCGGAAAAAGGGAATAAAAAACCCCTGCAGCGAAAAATCGTTTTTTATATAGTAATTTAAATTGATGGCATCTGAACCACGACGGCGGCCAAAATCCAAAATATCTTCCAGATCTAAAGGATTAAGGTTGTCGGTAGGATTTAACTTATCAGCAGTCCCCCAAACAATGCGTTGACGGCCAATGCTTACATCTAGATTTTTTGTAAGAACCCCATACAATTGAATGTAGGCTTCTCTTATTTCAATATTATAGGGGTCAATTATTCCCTTATTATACAAATCACTTGATTGTGTGATCTTGGGTAACCCAATATTTCGCAGCCAAACTTCACTATAGAATTTTGAGTTGTCGGTAATTCTTTTGTCCAACTGTAATGTCAATCGGTTTTCATTCCACGCCCAATCATTTTTTTCATTAAGAAGTAAGCGTTCATCCGTTAATAATTCGCCTGAAATTTTCAAGTTGTTTTCGTTCTGTGCGCTGGCTATGCCTGTAACTACAACAAGCAAAAACAACAATAGTAGTATATTTGTTCTTTTCATAATTACCTCTTTAGCTTTCTAACCGTAAAATCATCATCAGTAAGGCCGGTATCGTACTTTACATTTGACATTTGCATTTTGGTTGTATGGTTTTTCTTTAAGTCGGTCATTTCAATTTCTGAAGCATTCCAGTATTTTCCAATTTTTATAAAAGTATATTTTGCTTCTTTACTTTTTTTATTGCCCTTATCGTAGAATTCCATTAATTCGGGGTAATAATTATTTTTATTGACATTTACTATTATTTTGGAATAATCTGATCGTCCTTTAGGTCTTAATTCAAGAACAAATACATTAGCTTCAGTTCTTAGTAATTTACTTGTGTATTCATTGGAAAATGTCTCTGCCCCCATATCATCATAAGAAAAATCGGTGCCGGCAAAATTCTGGCTTTTAACGCTTGTAGAAATTCGCCGTTCTTTGCCAAATGCAGGTAAATACAAATACATCACGTCATTCGGTAGGGATAAAACGGCAATCCCGGACTGTGAAGCGGGTGCAGTAAATCGAAACATCCGTTTATCGGTTCCTTTTTGTTGCATGATTGCCTCTCGAATTTCTTCTTTACCGTTTTTGTCGATTAACACAATTCTGTTAATTCCGGTCATATCTTTGGGTGAATACATTACATCGTCCATTTTCTTGAGAACGGAACTTGTATCCTGTACATTGGCAAAAAGAATGCCTCCTGTCAAGATCAAGACGGTCATTAGCGCTTTGGAAATTGTAAATTTCATTTTAATCCTCTTTGATAAATTTTAATTGTTAATATTGTTTGCTACTATCTTCCGTTTTCTATTTACCAGTATTAATATTACCGGCAATAAAGTTAAGGCGCCAAAACCGGATCCGAACATGCTAATGGCAACCAGTAACCCGAAATTTTGCAACGGAACTATTTGAGAAAACAAAAGAACCAGGAATCCTGCTGCAACAGATGTTACATTTATAATAATAGCCTTACCGCTTATCATGATTGTTTCTTCAATCGCTTTTTCCGCATCGCCGTTTTTCTTCAGATGAGAGTTGAAGCCGGTAATAATATGTATCGAATAATCGATACCGATACCAAGAGCTACGCTAGCCACAAGTACAGTTGCTATATCGAGCGATATTCCGGTTAATCCCATAAAACCGAATAATATCAAGATAGTAACGATAACGGGAATAGTGGCATATATCCCTTTTGAAAGTGAACGCAATATTATCCCCACAATCAAGAGAACCATAATAATAGCTATTATCAGACTGGTATACTGGCTTCTGATAAGACTGTCATTTAATTTAACATATACGGAAGGCAATCCGGTCAACTCAACTTTATAATTTTCGTTTGCATTTTCCTGAATGAATTTGTTCATTTTTGTTGTAAAGTTCTCAATTTCTTTACTGTCAACCGAAGAAAATTTTGACTGGATAATCCCTTTGTCCAATTCATCCGAAACAAGTTGCGACATAACATCTTGTCCATCGAGCAAAAACCATAATTGTTCAATTTTGGCCTTGTCATCGGGAATAGATTTTCCTTCCCCCATAGCATCGTTCATTTGCTCTACAAGGTCGGCTACCGATTGTGTTACGGCGATATTGGGGTCTTCTTTCATGAAATGTTCGGTCTTAATCATCATATTTAGAACATCCGGACTTTGCATATCGCCTTCAAATACAACAAATACAGGTAATGAGCCTCCAAATTTTTCCTGCATTAATTTTTCAGAAACCTTTGTGGGATTATCATCCTTAAAATAATCAGCCATGTTAACACTTGTCTTTATTAAAAACATGCTGCCAATACTTAATAAAAGAAGAAGACTCCACGCTGTTAATATATATTTCGGATGTTTGAAAAGCAGATTAACCAGCGGCTGAAGTATTATATGGGATAAGATACTTTCCTTTTCTGTCTGAATTGCTTCAAATTTTTTATTATACATTGATAATGCTGAAATAAAGGCGGGAACAAAAAATATGGACAATATCAAAGCGATTAATATACCAATGGCAGTAAAAATGCCGAAATCTTTAATCATCGTGAGATATGCCCCAAATACAAATGAGACAAATCCAACGGCTGTGGTTACCGCTGCTAAGATTACTGGAACGATGATGTAGGAAAAAGCTTGAATTAGTGCCTGATTCCTATCTTTCAATTTGTTGTGAATGATGCTGTTTAAAACATGTATTGTGTAGGCGCTGCCAACCGCTAGCAAAACAACCGGTATTATATTTGATATTATTGTAAGCTCATAACCGGCAATAACCATTATCCCTATTGTCCAAACG
This sequence comes from Fidelibacterota bacterium, assembly GCA_023134755.1. Taxonomy (GTDB): domain Bacteria; phylum Fidelibacterota; class Fidelibacteria; order Fidelibacterales; family Fidelibacteraceae; genus M50B103. Next base: position 4,257 of record JAGLUM010000278.1, read on the forward strand.
GCTGAAATTCCTGCTGTTAATAAAGGTAATATTACACCACGGGAAGACCTGAAACTTATTAATAAAATAAATGCAATGACTACAAAGATCATGGGTAAAAGCCAGATAATATCTGATATGATCAAATTGGTAATATCGTCCATCATCATAGGCAGCCCGCCGAAGTACAGCTTCTCGGGTAAATCCATCGCTTTAATCTTATTCTTGATTTCTTTTGCAACGGCCTGTTTATCCGCATCCGGAAGTAATGTAAATATAACGATCGTAGCTGTCCCATCTTCAGAAACAATTGCCCCTTTGTACATCTCTTTCGAGAAAACATTTTTCTTGAGACTATCTAATTCTGATTGATTATCAGGCAAATCATACTCATCTACCAGTCTCCCGATTTCAATGCCCCAGTCAGAGCTTTTGATATCAAGAATATTGGTTAAACTCGTAACGGTTGATACTCCATCAGTATATTTAAGGCTGTCAGTAATTTGTTTTACATGCTGCAATACTTCTGTTTTAAAAATATCATCAGATTCCAACACGATCATCCCCATGTCATTTCCACCAAATTGGGTGCCTATGTCCTTGTATAATCGGGCAACCGGGTCATCGTCAGGTAAGGAGCTAAGAACGTCCGAATTAATGGTTAAATATTTGATTTGATAACCAAAGAACAGAGTTAAAGCAAATACTGTCAAGATTATAATCCATTTTAGTTTAATAATTTTCTGTGCTAATTTTTCCATAAGCCTCTCTTTAATTAAATTTTTACTGTTTATGTTTTTGGGTTAATAACACTTGAAATAATTTATTTTTTTGCATTCTTAAACTATTTGCTATCATTTCGGAAAGCTCTTCTATCGTATCCTCATATTCATCATATTTATTTTGGAGAAATAAGGGAATTTCAATACCGGAAACAACCATTAAAATAACATCTACAGTTGAATCAATATCAATCACATTGAGATAACCCTCATCTTTTCCCTTTTTTAACATCGTGGTTAATTGTATTCGTTCAAATTTAGTAAAATCATCTCTCACATCTTTAACAAAATAGTATTTCTCGAAGAAATCAGCTTTTAGCGTTTCGTGATAGTTGACCGTTTTGTATAATAATTTTAATCGTATTAGAATGTATTCTTTGAGCATTACCAAAGAATCGTTTTTGCTCATCATAATTTTGCTTAATTCCGTTTTAATGCAGCTCAATTCTTGTTTTAAAACTTCATTAAATAATTCTTCTTTGTTTTTAAAATAGTAATATAGTACGCCTTTACTCTTATGGATGTTCTTGGCTATCTCTTCCATCGTAGTTTTGTGAAAACCAAATCGTGAAAAATACTTTTTGGCCGACTCGACAATTAAATCCTTCATGTTTATCCCTAACATAATATTTGACTATTTCCGTTTTTCGGTCAAAGCTAATTAAAACAACTTATATAACAAAGGCCTTTTTTACGATTAATGATTAATTTTATAATAACTGCCTATATTCACAGTAGCAAGCAGGGAACTTTGTTGAAATCTGGAGGATGTTTTTTCTCTTTTGTGTAAGATTAAAACAAAATGAACCTCTTTTTTTCCTGTTTTTTTTAGTGGGAAATACCTTAACAAGAAATGGATTGCTACTATTCTCTAGAAAGTTTATATTTTCAATAAGAAAATAATTTAACAGAGGTAATACATGAAAAAAGATATCGCATTGGTACTTTCCAGCGGAGGAGCAAAAGGATTTGCACATGTGGGTGTAATTCAGGCATTGGAACGTCACGGTTTTAATATCACATCTGTAGCCGGAACATCCATGGGTTCTTTGGTTGGCGGATTATATGCTACAGGTGAACTAAATAATTTCCTCAAGTTTATCGACACCCTGGATCTGTTCGAAGTATTGAAACTGACTGATTTTACCGTGAGCAATAAGGGTCTCGTAAAAGGCGATAGGATAATTGAAAGAATGAAAGAAATGATCCCGGACAGGAATATTGAGGATCTGGACATTCCGTATTGTGCAATTGCGACAGATATTGTCAATGGCAAAGAAAAGGTTTTTACCTCCGGCAAACTCTACGATGCCATCCGGGCATCGATTTCCATTCCCACCGTATTTAAGCCAGTCAAGATCGACGGGCATTTTTATGTGGATGGTGGAGTACTTAATCCCATTCCCATCAATCGGGTTGCTCGCAAACGGCGTGATATTGTGATTGCAGTAAATGTCAATGCAGCAATTCCGCCGGAAAAGAAAGAAAAAGAAACGCCCCTTGAAAATAAATACGTTGAACAAATCAAACAGATGTATGCCAAAATCGGAAATCTGATCCCTAAAAATAAAACGGACAATATCGGTTACTTCAATTTAACGACTAAAACCATTAATTTAATGCTTAATCAAATATCCGAAATGACCCTTGAGCAGAATTCGCCGGATATTCTTATCAATATTTCAAATGAACAATATGGAACCTTTGATTTTTATAAGGCCAAGGAAATTATTGCCACCGGAGATAACGCAGCAGAAAAGGCGATTAAGGCATACTTAAAGAAATAAGAAAAATAGGATTATTTATACGTTCTAAAAACGTGAAAGGAAGAAATCATGCGTTTTAACAAAAAAATATTAGCCCTAACGACTATTCTATTAGTCCAGTTTTTGTTTGCGGCTGTTTATTATATTGATGGCTATGATGTTGCCCGTGATTCAGCTAATGACTTAGATCCAGCATTAAACTCAGTAACTTCAGGCCTTACTACAGCTGATGAAGCTTTAAATTTATCTCAAAATTCAGCATCAACAATTGCTGTAGATAAATCAACTTCTGTCAATGATGTTGCATTGGTACTATCTTGCGGAGGTGCAAAAGGATTCGCACATGTGGGTGTGATTCAGGCACTGGAGCGTCACGGTTTCAATATCACATCCATAGCCGGTACTTCCATGGGTTCCTTAGTTGGCGGCTTATACGCCACGGGGGAAATAGAAAATATTTTAAATTTCATCGATACTCTGGATGTGCTCGAAATGATAAAACTTACGGATATTACCGTGAGTAATAAAGGTTTGCTAAAAGGTGATAAAGTAATTGAGAAAATGGAAGAAATGATCCCGGACAGGAACATCGAGGATTTAGACATTCCGTATTGTGCGATCGCGACAGATATTATCAATGGCAAAGAAAAGGTTTTTACCAGTGGTAAACTTTACGATGCCATCCGGGCATCAATTTCTATTCCAGCTATTTTTAAACCAATGGAAATAGATGGACACTATTATGTGGATGGTGGAGTACTCAATCCTATTCCCATCAATCGGGTTGCCCGTAAACAGCATGATATACTGGTTGCCGTGAATGTCAATGCAGCTATTCCGCCGGAGAAGAAAAAGGAATCGGTGGTTAAACATAAATATTCTGAACAAACCAAACAATTGTATGCCAAGATCGATAATCTTATTCTGAAAAACAAAACAGATAATATTAGCTATTTTAACCTGACAGCAAAAAGTATTAATTTGATGCTTAACCAAATCTCCGAAATGACCATTGCACAATATCCTCCGGATATTCT
>JAGLUM010000279.1 GCA_023134755.1 Fidelibacterota bacterium
AAATTTCGGGATTGAGGAAATAAAGTCGAAAGATGTTCAATCCCTGGTTCGCCTTTGGGCAGAACGTCTCGAAATCTTCAAGATTTCGAGGGCTGGAGTTGTTGCGTTGTGATGCTCATCACGGACAAATTTCCTTGATTTTTATAAATTCATACATGCGTGTACGTAAGCAACAGCGATTACAGGAATATGATTACCGTTCGCCTGGAATATATTTTGTAACAATCACTCTGGATAATAAGAAATTTGTATTTGGGAAGATCATTGATGAAAAAATGTATTTAAATAAATATGGGAAGATTCTGAATGAATGCTGGAGGGACCTGCCAAATCATTATATGAATATTGAATTGGATGAATATGTTATCATGCCAGATCATTTTCATGGGATAATCCAGATCATCGATAGAATCTATGTACGGAACGGTTTCAAACCGTTCCGTACTGGAAATAAAATTCATGGACTTCCTGAAATTATCCGTGCATTTAAAACATTTTCTTCACGCAAAATAAATGATCTTCAATCTAAAAAATCATTCAAATGGCACAAATCATTTAACGATCGAATTATCAGAAAAAATGGATATGAATTGGAAAGATTCCGGAATTATATCATCAATAATCCTAAAAATTTTGAATAATAAACGTACGGAATGGTTTAAAACCATTCCGCACATAATTTCAGGATTATATTTACAATTGAAAATCTATTTCAACAAAGTCATCCGGTTAACATGCACATGCTCACCCGCTGTGATCTTATAGAAATACACACCGGAACTCAGTGCCGCCCCATTAAAATGCAGACTGTAGGAACCGGCTTCGAATCGCTGGTTCGCCAGCACAGCAACGCGCTGACCGCGTGTATTGTATATTTCGATCATTACCTGTTCGCTCTGAGGTAAATCAAAACGTAGTGTGGTTGCCGGATTGAAAGGATTCGGATAATTCGGGTAAACCGTGAATTCCTCCGGGATAGCCGCAACATTTGTATTGAAAGTTACCGTCAGATCAAAGTATGTGGTATCGGAGAGTTCGCCGACACCGTTATCGGTGGCAATAAGCATGATGGTGCTGACACCGATATAGTAATCTTCCGGGCGGATACGCATCTTCCCGGCCGGAGAGCTGTAGTGACGGATCCTAATGGCAGATGTATCCGGAATAGCTTGAAATATTAATTTATCATTGGGGTTCGGATCGCTGAAAGAGGCATAAAGATAGATAGCTTTATCCGACATGGTGGATGTATCGGGCATGGCTTCAACTATCGGCGGTAAATTGGGTTCCGGAACACCCTCCACTTTATCAACCAGACGAAGTTGGTCGATATAACAAATAACGGTATTCTCAGGATTTTCATCACTGCCTTTAAGATGGAATGAATCATAACTATACGAGGTGCCATCCAGACTTCCTCCTGTCATACCGCCCCATTCACCAAATTGCGCCGGAGCATGCAAATCCCATTCAATCAGCTTCCAGCCAATCCAGTTTACCGTGTACCAGTATGAAACCTCAAACAGGTTTCCGCTGACGCTATTGCGTTCGCGCATACAGAAACGAAATTGATATCCCGAACCGTCGCCGAATATGTATGCCTGCATATTTTTCGAGGTATCTAATCCGGTTATGGCATTTAGCTCTGCAGAATAAATTCGCGCAAACCAGTTTGATGTATCCGGCACACAGATTATTCGCAGTGCCTTTTTATCAGGACTAAAGCCCGGAACGTAATTGCTTGTAACAAATGCGGTTGAAGACTCTGAATCATTGATACCGGATGTGGAACCACTGTAACCCGGTCGATACCAGGCATAAGTTCCGGTGAAATTATCAATGTTTTGACGAGCCACATAATAAGAATTGTCAGATGTAAAGCTAAAGCTGGTATATGCTGTCGCGTTTCCGGCGGTATCGGTAATACCTTCTTCCATGTCCAGGGTAATAGTATCATTAGATGACAACAGAGAGTTCGTTTTTACGGTAACATGGGTCCGGTTATCTGCAGCATCAAACGCAAAATAACTCGGATAGATCATATAGCCGGCATAGTAAAGTGTAAATTTATTACTCAGGCTACTATGATCAACCAATTCATCAAACATAAATGAGAACGGAGCATCTGTATCAACATTAACGGCACTTGCTGTTGGTGTGCTGCTGATTATGATCGGTGCTTCTTCATCTGCTCCCGAAATAGTGAAGCTGAGGGAAAATGCATCGCCACCTGTACCATCACCATTTCCATCGATCTGCAATCCAATTTGATCTTCTGTCTTGGCACCCAATGTTAGTGTATAAAGTGTATTGAATTGCCAAGATGCACTTACGTTCAAAACAAGATGATCCTCTTTTACCCATAAGGGATGATCCCATTCCAGTTTCAGATTTGTAACTTCCGGTACAATACTTAAATTAGAAGCAACACTATCGGCATTCATGCTTTTATTGAATTGCAGTGTGACAATTTTATTGTTTGGAACATTAATTGCACCGCTAGCCGGATCATGTGTAAGAACACGTGGTGCAGTGGCTGGAAGAACATCTGTATTTACAATATTAGATACCGCTGATTCTATCCACCAACGGCTACACATACTAACACCGTAATAATAACGGTCATCATTCAATTGTAAGCCATCAAAGGTCACATCATACGTAAATATTGAATCTGAATACACAAGCTGTAAAATTTCATCAGTATTAACATCAATGCCAGTATCTTCAGAGCGATAGATCACAAACCATTGTTTGTCCGTAACACCAACAGCGGGAGTTACTGTCAGGGTATAGGATGTATCATTATTCTTTAACCAGACAATGCTGGGCGCTGAAGGAACCGTACTATTTAAGAAAGCATAGGATGGATGTTTTGTTTTAGATGCAAATACCGTATGCGAACTTTCTTTGGAAAGCTGGGAATCTTTCCAGTTGCCGTAAGAAAAAAATTGAAATCCTTGTACCCAGGGAATGGTACGGGTTTTTTCCACAATATCCTTATGGGGAGCCCAGCCGCTTAGGAGGTAAGAGGGCGGACCCGCTGAGTAGAAGCGTCCTGCTGCAACACCTTCAGTAATATTGGGACCCCAGTCTGATAACAGATGTCCGCGTAATTCATCGCC
>JAGLUM010000028.1 GCA_023134755.1 Fidelibacterota bacterium
CAAAAGATGTCACGATCAGGTAAAGCGAAAAGAGATAGTTAATGTATTTATTCATGATGATATCCTGGTGTCGGTGCGTTAATTATAATAAAATCAAGCCCGGAGTTATTGGTATCAAATCCGGGGCGGATACGTTCCAGCGACAATCCTTCGTATTTAGACTGTCCAATACCTGCCCATGATGCATCCAAACAATAGGGCACTACCTTACGATGGTGCGAAATTGCGCTGAATTCAACACAGTCAACCACCGTGTTGATATCAATACCGTCTGTTTGATCATAATCAGATCCGTTACACAGTGCCAATGCATCTGAGTTCAAGCCTACCATAAAATCTACTTTACTGCGTTGAATAACCCGTCCGTTGTTAGTAGTTATATTGGGTACATTCGGATTATCGTATGCTGCGGCTTCGATATTGTTGTAAAATTCCCAGTCGGCATGGGATAGGTCAACCGTTTTCCCGGCAATGGGACCGATGAGATTATGGTCAAATGCGTTCATTGCCAATACAACAAAACTGCCCGGCTCTACCGGATATTCCCGGCCGGTAAGCGCTTGTCCGGGGAACTGATAAATATAGATCACCGATAAAGTATCCGCGAAAAGTGCTGTCCAGTTAAGGCGTAAAAAGAGCATCCCGTCAAGATATACGGGTTCACTCATTCCATTATACAGCTCATAGAATTGATCATAAAAATAAAAAATATTATTGGGCGGTCCGGCTGTGTATATTTCATTGATCTTTAATCCGGTTTTGGACTGTTCCATTAATAAGGTATCTGTATATGTCATATCAGTACCGAGGGAGTCTGCTGTTAAATTCAATGATTTGGCTCCTACAACTTCAATTTCCTCGTATTCGTTCGGTCGAATAATAGTAAAAGCTTCTACATTATAATGTGCATAGGGCAAATGCTCAAAATGAACTAATCCACTATCATCGGTGATGTCGAACATGGGTGGAATGTTATAATTATTGGTGTATATTTTTACAGGTAAATCTGCAACCGGCAGCACAATAGTGGAATCATTCTCTGACAATACCGTAAAGCGCAAATTGATGGAAAGATTACCATCAATGACTTCGGGTTTGTTTTCAAATAAAAAACAGGAGGCTATTACAAAACATAATGGAAGCAATAAAATCTGATATAATGTTTTCGTTTTCATAATTCCTTCTGTAGCTTAACGTTCATTCCCAATCCATAATAGATGGAAAAATTTAAATTAAACTGTAAACCGGTATAAATGTATTTATTCATGATGATATCCCGGTGTCGGTGTGGTAATGATAACAAAATCAATTCCGGAGTTATTGGTATCAAATCCGGGGCGAATGCGTTCCAGCGATTCTCCGGCGTATTTAGATATTCCGATACCGGCCCACGATGCATCGAGACAATAGGGCACTTCTTTAATATGATTCGGATTTGAGCTATATTCAACACAGTCAACTACGGTATTGACATTAATACCGTCTGTTTGATCATAATCTGATCCATTACACAGTGCCAATACATCTGAGGACATATTCATCATAAAATCCACTCTGCTACTCTGGGAAACCCGTCCGTTGTTGCTGGTTATATTGGGTACATTCGGGTTATCATATGCTGCAGCTTCGATATTATTATAAAATTCCCAATCGGCATGGGATAGGTCAACCGTTTTCCCGGCAAGGGAACCGATGAGGTTGTGGTCAAATGCGTTCATTGCCAATACAACAAAACTGCCGGGCTCTACCGGATACTCACGGCCGGTAAGCGCTTGTCCCGGAAATTGATAAATATATGTCACTGACAGAGTGTCCGCGAAAAGTGCTGTCTTGCTAAGGCGCAGTACGATCATTCCATCAAGATATACAGTTTCACTCATTCCGTTATACAGTTCATAAAACTGATCATAAAAGTAAAAAATATTATTCGGCGGTCCGGAAACGTATATTTCATTGATCTTCAGTCCGCTTTTGGATTGTTTCATTAATAAGGTATCTGTATACGTCATGTCAGTACCGAGGGAATCTACTGTTAAATTCAACGATTTTGCTCCCACAACTTCAATTTCTTCATACTCATTCGGTCGAATAAGGGTAAAGGCTTCTACATTATAATGCGCATAAGGCAAATGCTCAAAATAGACGAATCCGCTGTCATCAGTGATGTCGAACATAGGCGGAATATTGTAATCATTGGTATATATTTTTACAGGTAAATCTGCAACCGGTAGTACAATAGTGGAATCATTCTCTGATAATACCGTAAAACGTAAACTGATGGAAAGATTACCATCAACAGCTTCGGGTTTGCTTTCAAATAAAAAACAGGAAGCCATTACAAAACATAATGAAAGCAATAAAATATGATATAATGTTTTCGTTTTCATAATTTCTTTTATAGCTTAACGCTCATTTCCAACCCATAATAAATGGGAGAATTTAAATTAAGTTGCAAACCGGTGTATGGACTTACATAGACCGCGCGGTTATCAAAGAAGTTGTTGATATACAGTGAAACTTCCGCATTGGGTCCCAATGCTTTTGAAATACGCAGATTGATCAACCACTGACCGGTATAGTTGTATTCTTCAGCATCATACCAATAAGACATCCCCTGGTAAAATATATAGGGATCACCGTACTCATTAATTTCTTCATAACCAATACTCTGGTAAATGTTTTTCTTTTTATAGTACGGTGTATACTGCACATCCATGGTTACCCATAATCCAAAACGTTGATTCAGGTAGCTGACTTGTCCGTCAAGGATCAGTTTACTCTGCCAATAAATCGGTGTGGGGTACCACAATTCCCAAGTAGATGAGGTCGCCTTGTAGTCAGGATCGTATCTCAAGCTTTCTGAACCGGATTTACTGAATCGGTATGTCGCATTAAGAGCATATTTGATATTCTTGATCCGTTTTGTTCGTAAAGTGACTTCTGCACCATAATTATCTTCCCAGGCAACATTCTGATAGATGGAATAGGAATATTCTATATTGATAGTATCCGGATTAATATCATAGCCTTCGGGATATGCTACACCCCGCGGACGATTTTGGGTTTTTACATAATACCCGGTAAATGAAACCCCCAGAAGGTCATTGACTCTCCAGTCCAATGAAGCCTCCCCCTTTCGGGATACATAGGACTTCAAATTCTCATTCACTTGATATATTATCTTTTCGGTATCTTGCTGTAACAGGGTATCATAATAAGCAATATGTTTAGGTACCTTATATATTTGTGTCAACGAAACGGATTTGACACTTTGTCCTGCCCCGGTGCGGAATGTCAGCTTGTCAGACAGCTGGTATTTTACATTGAAGCGCGGACTGAAAAAATCACCTTGTTTTGCGTCAAAGAGAGAAAATCCCTCATTAAATGATATGCGTAAACGTTCAGGATTAAATAGATCATAGCGCAATCCAACCAATACATCCATCTTACGATTAAAGAGATCGAACGAAATTTTATCTTCGGCATACAGTGAGAATTTTACATTCGGAGGGAAATCATCAAAAGAATAGGAGCGCTTAGTAGATGATCGCCCGTAATAGTTAAAAACCGAATCAAGCACAACGCCTTCGCCTGTGTTCTTTTCATAATCTGCTTCCATTCCAAAAAGCAATCGGTTATATGTATTTCCCCAATCAAAGTTGGATCTGCGTTTGAGTTTAAATGAAAAATCCCATTCCTTTCCGCGCTGAACCGCAGTGGCATTATAAGGATATATCATGAGCAGACTGTCAATCCGTAGGATGGAATCTGTACCGGCAACAAAAACGGTATCCCGCAAAGGAACAATAGAACAGTAACTGGTATCTACACTGCTAACATCCGATCCAAAAGGTAAGAACAGCTGGTCTACAACCATCTTCTGTTTGACAATATCTTTTTTGTTTAAATCAACACCGGTAAAAATATCATATTGAACCTGCTTGTTTGGCTTGTATTTCAGGTTCATTTTTCCGGAAGTCCGAAACCCGCGATTGGTATTCTGCATACGATATTCATCATTGGGTTCTGAATCATCAAAAATACGCGTATAGGTTCCACTGAGACGGGCATTAAGTTTATTATCAAAGTATGAACGGGAAATATTGGCACTACCGTAAAGCCGTTGGTACTCATCCCCTATTTTTCGCAGACTACGTTCACTGTAACTATAATTTACATGATAATCAAAAACTGCTTTTTTAAATTCATATCCACCGTTATAAGAAAATCCTTTTGTATCCGGATTTATTTTTGCTTTAAAACGCCGATTGATCTGTCCTTTTTTTGTTTCGACTTTTACAATACCATCGGTAAAATTCCCATATTCTACAGACGGGATACCGGTAATAACCTCTACACTGGCAATATTATCTGCAGGAATGATGCGCAGATCGGTTCCACTCTGGTCCCCGGAACCGCTGATATATCCGGCGGCTTGCATATCTCCGGAGATCTCATTTCCATCGACAATTATACTGGTGCCGAAGGAATCAAATCCGTATAAATTGACATCACTGCGTTTTACTTTCCGCAATCCAATATTCTGCTGTTTGGCAAGACCCATCTGCCCTGATTTTTCCACGCCGGGTACCAGTGTTAATATATCTCCCAAGTTGGACGCCTGCAGATGGTCAATTTCTCCGGAATCAATTTTCCGGGTTGTAGCCATTTCCTCGGGAACAATATCTCTTCCCTGTGCTTCGACTTCAATACCGCCAATCATAAAGCAATATGACATATCGTCTTTGCCTTTCTTGTTCTTTATCAGCTTTATTTTGACATTGTAAATACCGTCATCACTGATAAAGAAATCAAACAGGCTGTTACTGTAATAGCATTCTTTCATACCGGCAATTTTGTATGTCCCCCCGGGAACATCACGAAACTCAAAGAAACCGTCGCGGTCTGTCATCGTCTGTGCTTTAAAATCAGTCCCCTTTTGAGGTTCAATAGCTACCAATGCTTCAGGAATTGGAGCATTGCCGCTATAACAACGTACATAACCGCGTACAGTTGCTGCATTGGCGTATTGTATGATAGCTGATAATGCTATTAAGATTGTGATTAAACGTTTTGCTTTTCCCATAATTACCTTAATTACTTTTATCTAACTTTTAATTTATCAATTTATCTTTGTTATTTGCAATATTTTTCTATGTATTGTAAAAATAAATGTCCTATATTCCGCTCGTTATTTTTAAATTAAAACGGGTAATTATGTATGGAACACGTTATTGAATGCAAAAACTTAACACATTATTATGGCGATAAGTTAGTTCTGAATAATCTGAACCTTCAGGTTGAAAGAGGGCGGATTTTTGGGATTCTTGGAAAAAATGGTATGGGAAAAACGACCACCATCAATATTTTGATGGGGTTTTTACGGCCCACCAGTGGAAAATGCCTTGTTCTTGGCGAAGAATCCCATAAACTTTCTCCACAAACACGGCAAAAGATCGGGTTGCTTCATGAAGGGCATTTAGCTTATGATTTTATGAACATTAAACAGGTTGAAAAATTTTATTCTCAATTTTTTCCGGGATGGAAAGCAAATTATTACTGGGACCTAATTGGCAAATTGGGACTTTCAGACAATCACAAAATCCGAAATATGTCCTGTGGACAGCGCTCCCAAGTAGTAATGGGACTGATATTTGCACAGGATCCGGAATTATTGATCCTTGATGATTATTCGATGGGTCTGGATCCCGGGTACCGTGCATTGTTCATTGATTACCTGCAGGAATATGTCCGGGGAAAAAATAAAACCGTCTTCCTGACCTCACATATTATCCAGGATGTTGAAAAGGTTATAGATGACACTATTATAATGGGGTATCAGAAACTGCTGCTTCACATGCCTTTGGCAACCCTTAAAGAAAGTTTTCACCGCTATGAATTCAGAAATCAGCAGGCAGTTGGCGTTATTAAGACAGATGAAAAAAATATCACGAATGTAGAATATGTTAATGATAAGATCACTCTTTATTCTTTCAAGTCATTAAATGATATTAAAACTTATCTGAAAACCCTGCAAATCCCCAACGATGATATTGTTGAAATACCGATGACCTTGGAAGAAGCGTTTATTGGTTTAACCGGAAAATATTGATGAGGTGTTATGATGCTTAAAGCACTATTATACAAAGAATGGATAAAATTACGCTGGGTTGTGATCGCTATTGCCGTATTAACGCTATTTTCACTCGCATACAGCATAGGAATGATAAATTATTATATTGAATTTCAGGGTGCCTTAAGAAACTGGATGTTTGTTATCGGCAAAAGTCTTCTGCTCCGGAATATTGTTTTTGTGAAGATATTGCCATTAATAACCGGGCTCGCATTTGCGCTGCTTCAATTTGTACCTGAAATGGCACGTAACCGGATGCGATTGTCTTATCACCTGCCTATTAGTGAAAAGAAACTGTTGCTTTCATCTGTCGGGATCGGCTACATGTTTTTGCTGGCTGAAATTATTTTCCTGTTTTTCGGATTATGGCTGGTAATTTCACTTACATATCCTGCGGAAATCACCCAAAAAGTCCTTATTTCAACCATTCCCTGGTTTTTAGGTGGAAGTGCAATTTATTTTCTGACTTCCTTTATCATATTGGAACCGTCATGGATCTACCGGATAATTTATGGTATTGCTGCATACGGATTAATTGAGCTGAACTTCCACGCATCTACCTACGATCAATATCAGTTGCTTTGGGTATTCGTACTGATTGTCGCAGTGATGCCTTTTACGGTTTTATTTTCGGGTCATCGTTTTCGACGCGGAACCAAATAATAATATAAACTATTAGGTGCTTTTTATGTTAAATAAACTATCACGCTACATCATTATTGGTCTTATTGTCATTGTTGCCGCATTATATTTGCCGGATTTTTTCTCTATGCTTTTTGATAAAAAAGCGCGTACACCCCGGCTGGATTACTCTGCTGTAATTGATGAATTCGTTATAATCAAATCTCAGAAAATGAAAAAAACCGAATATCGGGATATACAGGGTAATACGTATTCAGAACGTGAATATTTCAAATTACTTCCCTTTACGTATTATGCATCGCTGGAAAAATGGCAGGAACTTATGCCTGAATTAAAAGGATTTGAATTAACACCAAGAAATATCAGAAAAAATTCACAATTCTTCTCGATTAAAACAAAGTATATTGATCCGCCGGGTGTTCCGCTTTATATGATGTTTGAAGCAGAACCAAAATATGCTCAATTATCAATCCCGGATGATGTGTTCAGGTTGGAGTCTGAAATTGAATTTATTGACCCTGCTACTAACTCGGTTATTGATGAAAAATCAGCCCGTTTTCAGCAGGCAATGCTGGATGCCGGCTTCATATTCCCTGCGAATGTCGTAGCAGCTAATCCTACTAATCGCAAGCCTTTTGATGAAGGTTACTTTATTAGCGATGCAGAAGGATATGTTTTTCAGTTAAAAATGATCAAGGATGTACCAGTTTGTGTAAAAACTAATATTGATCCGACCTTAAATATTCGTCAAATTTTTATCAAAGAAAATCTCCGCAAAGAATTTTATGGCTATTTACTTACTTGGGATAATGAAGTCTATTTGATTACCTATGATAATTACAAACTTGTACAGTTGCCAACCACCTGTAGCGAAGAACAGTATAATTTCAATGCGGATGAAATGTCCTACCGCTTTTTTACTTACCCCATCAACAAACATATTCAAATTCGTGGTGATGGTTTTATAAAAATGATAGTCCTTGATAATAATTTCCAGCTTATTGCGGAACATGTTGAAACATGGACACCCTATAATGAACGTTCGGCAAGTATTGTAAAGCAGTTTATCTTTCCCTTTGAACTTTCGACCTATATGCCCAGCAAATATCTTAAGCTTCAAATGGAATGTTTCTGGTGGCAAAGCCTTGTCGGAATTGCTGTTTCACTGTTTGCACTTCTAATTTTTTCACGCAAACGTCCCTGGTTTGATTATGTTGTGGTATT
>JAGLUM010000280.1 GCA_023134755.1 Fidelibacterota bacterium
GTGGTTCCTGCTACCAGTAAATGAGGCATTTTGTCTAGATCAAAGGTAAAAGGAACTCCCTCTGCGGTCTTCCCTATTGCGATAGTTAACAAACCTTTTGCCGAAGCAAAAGATGCGGAATTGATAATAGAGTGATAATGGATCAATTCAGGAATCTGGTTCGGTATTTCCACGCCAACTACTGTTTTCCCGGGTATTGGTGCAACGATCCGGATATGTTTAGCTGCCATCACCCGTGCAATATCATCCGCTAAATTGGCAATTTTATTTACACGCACACCCTCGCCCGGCTTAACTTCGTACATGGTAATAACCGGTCCCGGGATAATACGCGTCACATTTCCCTCAACACCGAATTCGGCCAGTGTTTTTGTTAAGAGTGCTGCCTTTTCTTGTAACTCTTCGTCGCTGTGACCGGTTTTAATGGGTGCTTCATTTAACAGATCAACACCGGGAAGAATGTATGGTTTATGATTGGTAACGAGCTTGATTTCAGACTTGCTTTTTTCGGATGACGTTATTTTATTTTCTTTAGCCGCAATTCCTGCCGTTTTAAGGGGGTCTGTTGGTTTTTTAAACTCATTCTTCACCTTTTTAATAGTTTTTTCAGGCACTATAAGTATTTCTTTTGATCTGGCATCCTCTTTTTTCTTTTTTCTATACCATTTTTTTTCAAGTTTTTCTTTTTGATAGATATTTTCTTCATCTTTATGGATTCGTCTGCCGGCTTTCAGACTTTTGATTGGAGTAGTTAAACTGAATCTAAAATATCCGCTGATTAGGATGACAATAGCTGTAATCAAAACAATGATTGATGGTACAACACCAATCCAGTCGGACAAAAATAGTGCAAGGGTACCACCAATAAACCCGCCCGGCACAAATCCGGATGAATAATTCATGGCTCCTTCAGCTATGGCATCGATAGAAAACAACACACTTAAGAGTAAGATCAGTCCAAAAATAAAGCGAGTGGTCCGCTTTAAGATTTTTTTATCGAGTTTGAATAAAGTACATGCTCCCCATGCAAAAATAAGCGGGATAAATCCCCAGGCAAAGTACCCAACACCAAGTTTAATAAGGAAATACGAAATAAACACACCGGCAATACCCATTGTATTATCAATTAATCCATGGTGGTTCATCAGGAGCTCATCGCGCGCAGAGTAACTTGCTAAACTCATTGCGAATAAAACAGATAGTACGATCAGAATTAAGCCAATAATTTCAACTTGTCTATGTGATAAAAAAGGTTTTTTTGATTCCTTCACCATAATTCTCATATTTATGCCAAAAGGTACGCTTTTTCAGGGATGAGGTCAAGTAAGAGTTGAAAGTTGTCAGACACGTAGTTTCTTTGCTTTATCCTGTATATCCACTTATCCTGTCAAATTCTTTATCCCAATATCATGTCCGATATGAGAAACAATTTCCTTGCATAATTATTCCATTCATCTTAATATTGCGAGCCCATTGGAGGATTAGGCTAATTGGTAAGT
>JAGLUM010000281.1 GCA_023134755.1 Fidelibacterota bacterium
AAAAACTTGCCCCAAGTTTTTGCAGTGTAAGTTTTCCCTGCTCTTGTTCTGTCACAATTCATAAAAAATGCTTGATTTGTTGCAATTAATGTATGATATTAGCACGCTTTTTATAATGTGAAGGAGATATAATGGCTAAAGTTTGTGAAATATGCGGAAAGAAACCGGTTTACGGGAACAACGTAAGTCATGCTAATAATAGAACACGCCGTCGCTGGGAACCTAATTTACAGCGAGTTCGCGTCAAGATTAACGGTGGTGTGAAACGGATGAAAGTCTGTACTAACTGTATAAAATCCGGCCGTATTGAAAAACCATAAGTTTTTAATTGCATATCAAATACTAACCTTCCGTTACCGGGAGGTTTTTTTATTTTATTCATAATAAAAATAAACTAAATTAGGGCGTTTAAATGGAGTCCGCATGAAATTATTGTCCTGGAATGTAAATGGCCTGCGCGCAGTAAGCAAAAAAGGTTTTTTTGATGTTGTTGCGGAAATTCAACCGGATATAATTGGTATTCAGGAGACGAAGATCCAGCCTGAGCAATTAACACCGGAACATAAGAATATAACCGGATATCGAAGTTACTTCTATTCTGCCGAGCGCAGAGGGTACAGCGGGGTAGGGGTATATACAAAGCAACAGCCATTACAGGTCGAAACCGGCTTCCGTTACGGTTGGCATGATAATGAAGGGCGCGTTATTATGCTGGAATTCGACACATTTATTTATTTTAATGTTTATTTTCCCAACGGCCAAGGGAACGATATCCGCTTGAAGTATAAATTAGATTTTTATGATTTTTGTCTTGAATATTTTGAAAAGATGCGGAAAGAAACCGGGAAAGGACTGGTTATTTGCGGAGATTATAATACCGCACATCATCCGATCGACTTGGCCCGTCCGAAACAAAATGAAAAGACATCCGGATTTTTACCTATCGAACGCGCATGGATGGATAAATTTGAGGAACATGGGTACGTGGATACCTTCCGATATTTTCATCCCGATGAAGCTGACAGGTACTCCTGGTGGTCGTACCGCGCAAATGCACGGGCAAACAACGTGGGATGGCGTCTTGATTACTTTTATGTCAGCCCATCTTTGGTTCCATACCTAAAAGATGCCTTTATTTTCGATCCCATTATAGGTTCTGATCACTGCCCGGTCGGATTAGAAATGGAGGTTCCGAAATGAAAAGGAATATAATACCAATCATCATTTTCTCCGGACTATTACTATTCTTCGCGGGCTGTATCTGGAAATATTCTCCACGACCCGGAACAATCCCGCCGCATATTAAAAGTGTTGCGATTGATGAGACCAAAAACAATACTGCTGAATTTAATTTAGATCAAAATTTTACTATCTTGCTAACAGATAAAATGCAGCTTGATAATATTTTGCCATTGAGTGATGTATCCGTTTCACACTCCATCATTTATACCGAATTGAAAAATATTCAAGATGCTGTGTACTCTTATGATGAAACAGAAATTGTCAAGGAATACCGTCTTACCCTGCGACTTAATTTTCGCTGGTATGATACCGTAAATGAAAAGAATATAATGGAAAAAACGCTTTCAGAATACGAGATCTATTACAGTGATCAATATAACAGTACTTTAGCCACTGATGATCAGGTGACTCGTGAGCTAGCATTGGATAGATTGCTTGATAAATTGGCTGAAAAAGTCCTGGTGGAATTAACATCACAATGGTAAGAATTTTCAAATATGCTTACGGAATCATGACTGTCGCACTAGTGATACTTTTTGCTGTTTCCAGTATTGTTGCACCTGCATTATTCTCCTCTTTATTTTATACCATTTTATATATAGTTTATGCAGTAATAACACTTTGTTCTGCTTATTTTATTCCGCGTTTATCGCAAAAGATCCTTCATGTTCTGATCGCCTGTCTCATATTGGGTGTTGTCATAGAAAAATCTGTTAATACACACTGTTTTATTACAATGGGAGAGGGGGGGGAATACTACATTCCCCTGGATGGCGATACATTGGGGTGTGAATTACTTGATTTTGCCATTACCCGGGAAAGCAAAAGAACCGGTACAGTTATTCACTATGAAAGCCGCATTGTTATTGATCGCCGGGACACCGTATCTATCCGGGTTAACCATCCATTTCGATATAATGATGTACGGCTTTATCAGTCGGCCTACAAATCTATTACTCCTTTTCTGATTTGTTTTGATGATACATTACGTTTGTTTGAAGGGCAGACCGATACACTGCACGCTGTGGCATTTACTTTGTTGGAATTTGATCCTGTTCTGCAACGGGCTGCAGTACGTTATAACAAGATTTTATTTTATTTGCCGGTTGGAATGCCTACCCAATTTTTAGATAAGCCAATGATCATTTTACCTCAGACCCCGGAAATTGCTACCGTTTTGGAATATGTGGAAGTGCGGGGGCACACTCTGCTTATCATCATTGCAGGATTGATGCTTTTAGCCCTTGCATATAACTTAGTGAAACGGAAATAGAATGGAATATATACTACTTTTAGCAGCATTTATTATTTATAGTATTTCCTTCGTTATTGGATTATTTCAAAAACGTCAGCTTTCTTTATATGGTATGTATTTGGGATTTTTGTTGCATTTTAGCGTTTTGATATGTCGTTCTGTCGTCGCGCATCATCCACCTTTTACCAATGTATATGAATCATTGTTGCTTCTGTCCTGGCTGATGTTGCTAAAGTTTCTCTTTTTTTCAAAACACATTAATATCCGTATTATACACTTTCAACGTTTCCTTATTTTGGTATTCACCCTTATTCCTATACTGATGCCCCCGGAAATTCGCGCTATTCAGCCCGTGATGCCGGCATTAAACAGTATTTGGATGTATATCCATGTTCCCGCGTATCTCTTTGCGTATGTTGCTTTATTTAGTGG
>JAGLUM010000282.1 GCA_023134755.1 Fidelibacterota bacterium
ATGAAGTGATTGGGCCGCTGAAAATTGAAGATGATTATAATATTTTTATAAAAATAAAAGGTTGGACAGACCGTATAGCCGTAACTGAAATAGATATAAAACAGCGTTGGAATGATGTTTCGGAACGCCTGTCTGGACGGTTAGGGATTTTGAGAATGAATTAAACAAACATCCTTTAGTATTCAGAAAAAAAAGATTTACAAGCAATGAGTTTGGCAAACAATTTAAGCTGGCCGTTGTGGATTTAGTCAGAGATAAATATTTAACGGAAGAAGCATATAAAAGAGATTATGATAAGGTTAATGTAATTAAAAGAAATGTTGAAATGTGGCAGGATGCTTCTCTGGCTTTATATCAAAAAAGCGAATATTTGAAAAATATCATATCCGATAAAGAAAACGGAATGAATACTATCACTAAATATTTAAATCCTTACATTAACTCATTACAAGAAAAATATAATGATGAAATAGAAGTGAATGTGGATGAATTTAATAAGATTCAATTGACACGGATTGATATGTTTGCCTTACAGGAAAATGTTCCTTTTCCTATTATGGTTCCGGCTTTCCCGCAGGTGACTACAGATCATAAACTT
Organism: Fidelibacterota bacterium; assembly: GCA_023134755.1. Lineage (GTDB taxonomy): Bacteria > Fidelibacterota > Fidelibacteria > Fidelibacterales > Fidelibacteraceae > M50B103. The sequence goes on from JAGLUM010000282.1 coordinate 599, forward strand.
AATTATGGCAGGAAAATGTAAAATATTCAGCGCCGGAATGGAAATAAATAATATATGCATAAGAATTCATAGTACATTTACTCAATCATTCAAAACATTAAAGCGGATAAGAATATGGGCGCAAAACAAATCTTAATCTTTCCGATAATAGTTTTTTTCTTAATCACGGCAACTGCCATATTCGCTCAGGAAAGCTTCATTTTTAACCATAACAACGGCGATTTTCGAATTGTCTATCAAGCGCAGACAATTTTGAAAGGTGAACTGAAAGTAGAAGTGAATGGAATTATTCATTCATTGGAAAGTATTAATGCGCAAATAAATTATCGGGAACGGAGGGAAACAGGCCCCAATAATGGGATTATGAAAATCGGTTCTTTTAGACTTGAAGCGCCGGAGAATGGTAATCTTATTTTTCAGGGAACTATTCAGGGTAAGGATGCTTTTTCTGCAAACCCGGGAGAGCAGAATACCCATGTTATTCGAGCGGTTTCCGGATTTAGTAAAAGCCGTTTAAACACAGGCATTTATTCTCGTAAAAACGATTGGGCTTTGTTATTTAACGGCGCTGAAAAAAAATCTTTTGAATTCACCAAGTCGATTGGCGAGACAGATGTTTTTAACACACGGGTCAAAGGACGAATTTTCGAGGTTTATTTTAAACCGGATTATTACCGTACACATCTGGGATTAAGTTATTTTAATCCTTCTAATTTTGATATTGTTCCTGAACAACCGATGGGCTGGATATCATGGAAAGCCTATCAGGCAACCGTAACCGAGCAGAATATCCGCGATGCGGCCGATTGGTGCGCTTCAAATTTAAGGCAATTCGGGCTTACACATATCATTCTGGATGACGGCTGGTTTATTGGCAGTAAAGGCTCCGCTTTATACCATGTTCCTAAAAATGTGAATTGGACTAAAGGCAACGAACGTTTTTCATCAGGGATGAAGAGCCTGGCCGATTATATCCATCAAACCGGTTTTAAGGCGGGAATATGGCTAAGTCCATTTGGCATATCTAATGAAGATATAATGGCAGAGCACCCGAACTGGTGGGTAAGGCAAAGTAAAAATGGATCATGGGCTGAATCCAACAGTGGGTGGCATGGCCCGTACTTTGCCGATGGCTCTATTGATTCT
>JAGLUM010000283.1 GCA_023134755.1 Fidelibacterota bacterium
TCCGTTACAAAATAGATCTGTAAAATCGGACGGTCGGTGAATTCAGTCCTCAGACGGACTGTACCCGGTTCAAAGGAAACATGCGATGTCAGATAGCTCATTTTACGTATAACGCTCGAATTTTCGGCCGAAGGGAAGTCAATCTCAAAGATTTTCATCTGTTCCGCTGTAAATTTTCGGTATCCATTAAAAATACGATTATAGGCGGAAAAGAAAAGTTTTCGGTATTCAAGATATGTCAGGGTATCAACATAACTTCCTTCGCCTTCCAGTTCAAACTCGACTTTTTCGGTGACCTGCTCACCGTTTTTGACATAATTATACTGATCTTGTTCAATAATCTCTTTAATGTCTTCCGGAAACACCGTTTCAGGATCCATATATATTACGACATACACAGGCTCGCCAAATTCGGTAGAGAAGCCATATACACCAGGATTCTTCTGGAGCATACGATAAATATGATTATTATCTACACCGTCCCATAGTTCCCAAACGCCTACACGGTATCCTACCAGGGTTTCAGGAACTTTCCCGGCTGGAACACCCTTGCGAATATTATAACGTGAAGGAGTAAATACTGAACGCTTCACACTGGTTTCAGTTAGTTTTGAACTATCGTAGTAAAGTGTAACTTTTTGTTTGGATGCCCAGGCGTCCATACCAATGATACCTGGTATACGAGATACTTTATTAAACATTGATTTAGCACTTCCGTAGCATTTAATAGTACCTAAATCTTCAAAAGTAATCTTTTCCACGGTATTCAGGGAATCTGCCTGCTCATAGTTACCCCAACGCTCGGTAAGGGTAGCCATTGGAAACTGTTTTGCTAAGAGCAGTGCCGCAGCAATGGTTATAACCAATACAATCAGCGGCATCCAGTTGCCCCATTTACTCTTTAAGGTATCATTAACAGGACAGGATTTCACACAATCCAGACATAAGGTACAGTCGGGATGCGTAATTGAATCTTTATATGTGCTTACGTCAATACCTTCCGGGCAATGGGTATCACATATTTTACAGTTTGTACATGTAGAATCAACGCGTTTGATCATAAACGGGGAAATGGAATAGAACTTGAAGCGCAGGGATTCAGTCAATGCTGTGGCAGTAACCAAAATCAACAATAATACCCAAATATCTTCAGGGCGAACTTTCATGCCAGCCCAAATCAGAATTACATACACAATCAGAATCGATCCTGTAATTAAGATATTTGAAAAGATATTGCTTAATGCCCCAAGGGGACATAAATATTTACACCAAAATTTCTTAATAAAAATCGAACCGATGACCACTGAAGCAATTGAGAGCGATCCCCATAATAATACGGTATCTACACCAAATCCGGTGACCGAGTCAAAATAAGGACAGAATTTTTTACACCAAAGCTCACTGCTGCTCATAGTAATATAGGCGGCAAAGAACAATATAACATATTTCCCGAGTCGTAAGATACGATCCGGAATGCCTTTTAGAGTGGTAGAGACACCCAGGCGAACGCCGATTTTATTAAACCATTCACTCACTGTTCCGACTGGACATAACCAACCGCAAAAGAGTTTACCCACCAGAACGATCATCAGCGCGATCCCCAATCCGACAAAAACCTGTGTCTCACTAATAGCGCAGGACATCGTGCCAATGTTTAATTTTGACCCGAAAGACATAATACCACCGAAGGGACAGTATTTTTCAAAATCAGGATTGTAATTTGCGTTGACTGCGGCTACAATTAATGTGCCGATAATAAGTGCAAGAATAGCTAATTGAATTACCATTCTGGTCTTGTTGTGAAACCATTTTTTCTTCATGTTTATTCCTTTTTAATATCCCCTGAATATATAATAAATATGGTTGGATGAAAATAAAAAAGGGCTGAATTTCAGCCCTTTTTATTTTCTTAAGCAGATTTAATTTACTTAAGCAATGTCATCTTCTTAACAGAAATAAATTCTCCTGCTGTGAGTCGGTAAATATATACTCCACTCGGCAGTACTATACCTGCGTTAAAGTTTACATTGTAGTAACCGGCATCTAAGTGTTCGTTGACCAGTTCCGCAACCTTGCGGCCGGCAACATTATAGACGCTCAAAGTAACAAGTTCATTGTTCGGAATTGCGAACTTTAAGGTTGTTGTCGGGTTGAAGGGGTTCGGATAGTTTTGAGCTAACTCATAGTTATCCGGAACACCGGCAACAGCAACTTCGGTAACATCACTATAATAGAATACCGGGATGTCATTATCGCCATCAAGAACATCATAACTGCGGTTAGGACCTCCTTTGGGGAATTCCTCAGTATCATCCCAGGCACCGTTGCGACGGCATTTAAATTGAATGTTTGTATCGAATTCATGTTCACCCAGATCAGCTGAATAAACACTGTCACCGTTAGCATCCGTCATTGGAACTCCTCCGCTCCAACCATTGAAAGAGCCCATAACGTCTAGACTATGTCCTGCATGGGTGAAATTACCATTACGTATTTGAATAGACATATTTACATGCGCGGTAACCATATATTTCGGATAGCCATAAACATTGACATTAAAGTTATCAAATGTAACTGTTGCAGTTCCTCCGTTGTATTTGTAAATACCCGGATATCCGGCTTCAACTACAGGGTCACCGTCATGGGTGTAGGGACAACCCGGCAGTAAGTCGCCATCAATATAGAGCCAGAATTTATTATCGATAACCTGAGCTTTGAAATTATGGAATCCGGTTTCCAGGGTATCAAAATCTACACCCGGATTAAAGTACTTACTGATATACCAGTCGACACCATCAAATCCCTGCAAACGTATCTGACCATTGGATGATGTTGAGTTGCGATATACAAAACGGTAGAACAGTTGTTCTTCGGGATCACATTTTACAACAAGTCCTTTGTATAAAGCTTCAGTAGCATCTTGCTCTTTAACAATATAGATATCGGCAGATACTTCATAATCAGATAATTTTCTACCGGTATTAGCATAGAGTAAACCCGTATAGGCATCGTCAACATAACGACCAACATTGCCTGCGCTTGGGTCAGA
>JAGLUM010000284.1 GCA_023134755.1 Fidelibacterota bacterium
TACTGTTTCGCCTATTTTTTATATACATTATTGTGTGGCATTTTATTCTTTTGTAATCTTGAATCGTAAAACCGTTTTTAATTTCTCAGGGGCTACCTTTCGCGCATCTGATAAATAAATTTCTCTGTGAACCTTTGACTTTCGTACTGATTTTTCACTTTCTGCAAAGTCTTCCATCTGTTTAAAACTCACAGGTTCATTATCATAACTGCCAATATGCATCATTTGAATACATACCCCGTCTTCAATTTTTTCAAACCCAACTTTGTCTAATAAGTCATGTGGTTTTTTCTTTTTTGTCTGTTCAAGTATCATTGCTGCAAAATCCTCATTAACAAAATCAGGTTGACGTATCATTAACTTAAATATTAAGCTATCCTTGTCTAATATTCCGTTATAATTTTTCTTTGCCTTATCACTAATGTCCCATATACCCTCTAAAGGATAAACGGTATAATCAAAATAATCTTGAGGGGCAAGCCCTTTCTTGGGACTCATTTTTATCGCATAGGAAAGAGAGTACAATACACCTATATATTCAGAAAAGAAATCATCGTTAGGATTTCCTTTTCCTTCAATCGTGTAGAACTTAAACTCAGGAATAATAATTTTCTCAGGTTTCTTTGAGGGAAGATAAAATTCCCTTTCATGTTTTCTCCATTCATGTTTCATTTTTTATCTCTGTTTTACCCAAATTGCGCTTTAAGGCAGTTTAGGTTTTGTTGGTCACTGGTGTTGTTTCTGGTTTCCTCTATTTTTAGGCATTGAAAATAAGCATTATTTATTCAAAGTTTTTATTTTAGAAATAGCAATTTCTGCTGTTTTAATAAGCATCGGCTTAGTTGGAGCAGAAGTAAGTAAAGGATGAGTGCCTATTTGGAACGAAATAAGTTCATATACAGTAAGCCCTCTTTGAATAGCAAAACCGATAATATTAATTATTTCACCTGAAGATTTTCCACCCCATGTTTCACCACCTAAAATGGAACCATCTGAAGGAGAAACATATAATTTTGTGGTTAATGATAATGTCCCCTTTAACGTCCCCGGGTGTTTGTCAACATCACCAAATTCGGCCGAAACAAAGTCAATATTAGCAAGTGATGCATTTTTTTCATTTAATCCCGCAGCAGCCATTGTCAACCCGTTAATCTTGGTAGAGAAAATTCCAATCGTTCCCGAAAAACTATTTTTAATTTTTACTCCAAATAAATTATAGCCCAAAAGACGCGCCTTCGCAGTAGCTGTAGAAGCCAACATGATAGAATCACATCTTCCAGTTAAAAAACCTAATGTTTGAGAGCAATCTCCAACAGCAAAGATTTCATTTTCTGATGTACGACCATAATTGTCAACAATAATAGCTCCAACTTTATTTTTCGTTAAGCCGGCTTTCTCAGCAAGTTCTGTATTTGGTTTATATCCGATAGCAAAAATTACAGCATCTGCTTTAATGTTATTTTTATTTTTTAACTGAACACCCGCAACCACACCATTTTTCCCCAATACTTTTTCTACTAAAGTTGATGTATGAACATCAATATTTGTTTTTTTAAGTTTTTCCGTTGCTATTTCACTTAATTCGTTAGAAAAAGCTTTTGAAAAACAAAATTTTTCACTCTCAATAAGACTTATCCTTTTATCAGAATGCATTGCTAATTGTTCTGCCATTTCTGCACCTATAAATCCGCCTCCTACAACAACAATGTTTTTTTTGTCTTTTAATTCATTAAATAAATTATCAATGTAATTATAGCTTTTGGGGATATAAAATACATTTTTTAGATCAAACCCCGGGATAAAACTTGCAATTGTTGGTTTTGAACCGGTTGCCAATACAAGTTTTTCAAATGAAAAATCATCACCTGATTTTACTTTAATAGTTTTGTCTTTAATATTAACATCAATAACGGGATCAGTAATAACATCACCCCCTAAATCAATAAATGGTTTCGGCCCCATTGCGTTTTTATCAACAGAATTCAGATTATAAAAAATATAAGGAATACCACACGGTACCAACCCCTTTTCTTCTTCACGAACCATTAAAATTGATTTGTCGGGATACTGTTTTTTTGCTGTTACTCCTGTAATTATACCCGCAGGACCAGCTCCAACAATTATTACATCATATTTTTTCATAATATTTTTCCTTTATATTTTAATTATTAATACGAGTTGTTTTTTTGAAATGCAAGACGGTTTTTATTTATGTTGGGTGACGTTCGCGTATAAACAATTACATCTATCCTTTCAATTTAACGAAACAACGACAATTATATTTACCGGAAAAAAACGCATAATTTCACACGTTTCAACACGATAGTAAAATGTAAAAATATGCACTTTGATTATCAAGAAATACTTGCTGTTTTTATTAGACATTACAAATATTATTTATATAGCTGAGATATATTTAAAAGCTTAATATATTTGGGTAACTACTTAATTAATATCATTTTTACTAACGTGTGATTTCCGGTCCATAGAAAGATAAAAATACATTTCATAAAGGGCCCCTCTCACGAAAAAACAAGCACAATAAACAAAAAATAATACTCACACTTTTATTTCATAACAGTAAATATCTGGTGTTTAAGTATTATTAATAATTTGCGGGGCGTAAAACATTAAAAATTCACCTGGCCCCGCGTTAGCGAGGCAGGTGAAACAATTTATATGGTATTACCAATTTCTCCGTTTTGGCTTGGGTCTTTCAGTTCTAGGGCGAGCTTGATTAACTTTAATATCTCTACCACTAACTGCAGTTCCATCTAAATCTTTGATTGCTTTTTCAGCGTCGGTTTGGTTTTCCATTTCGACAAATCCAAAACCTTTGGAATTTCCTGTTTCTCTGTCTTTAATTAAATTAACACTTGTAACAGCGCCAAATTCACCAAACAATTGGCGAAGATCGTCTTCAGTTACTTCATAAGACAGATTTCCTACGTAAACGTTCATACTATACATTCCTTAACTTTGCGCACTGATTAATTATAACTATCAATTAACCAGGCGCACAAATCAACCGATAGGTCTTGCCACTTATTGACAAGGTTTTGCTTCTAAGGGATAATTCTATACATATTATCCTTTACAGGGAAGCAATGTAAAGACCTACATTTCTAATACCAAGAAATATTTAACATTTTTTTATAAATACAATTATAGCGCTAAAACACCAATAATTCATTATTTTCTGCAAAATACAAGAGAATTATCGGGAACAAATTTTCGCTTTTCAACAATCCTATTTTTGGGCGTAAATGTTTTTTGCGGACGGGCGTTCCTACTTTATTGCCCCTTAATCTATCCTGAAAATATTAAGAAATTCTTTATCAATTTTCACATTTACGATCTTATGCTGATTCAAAATATCAAAATATTGTTTCACCTTTTCAATTAAGGGTTCGCCCTCAACATAATCAAAATTAACACGGTCTAAGAATAATTCAACCCTGTCAACAGATTGTCGCATCATATCAAAGCACAACTTAGCCGCTGCAGCCCTATTTTTATTTACCCAATCAATGGCGGATTTCAGTTCTTCCAAAAATACTTTTGTCAGCTCGAGGTGTTTTCTTGCGAATTCACCTTTTAATACTACTCCCGCATTGGGGAAACTTCCAAAGCCGGGATTAATATCATTCCAAATTTTGTTAAAGGATATTATTGAGATTTTCTCGTTTCTGTCTTGCATTATTTTAATCGCGTAGCTGGCTTCAGGTTCGCGCAGAATCACCGTATCCGCTTTTCCGCTCACAAAGTCTTTATAGATTGCTTCCGGTCTGCCAAAGGGATTTCCGAAAATAAATTTGAAATCATCAGGATTCAAGCCACTGGCTTTAATTAAATATTTGGTAATTTTTGCGGGTGGGGCTTCTTCGAACAATGGTGTATAGATCTCTTTTCCTTTAATGTCTTTAAACCCCACGGCTCTATAACGAGTTAACAGTACAAAATTATCCCAAACAAAAAGTGCGGGTATTTTAATATCGCTGTTTATTAATTTAGCGGACGTAATGAGCGCTGAAAAGCTTATATCGGCTTTCCCGCTTGAGATCCAAGCAAGGTGTTTTTCGGTTTCTTCCCAAACTTTCAATTCTTTAATATTAATATTTTTTCTGATCTTTTCTGATTGAAGCAAGCGCATAATAACCGGATAAGCCGCGGGTGTTGCAGACTGGATCACAACATCAACTTTTGTAGAAGATGTTTCATCGTGTTGGTCCTCAATTATTTTTTTGTAAAAATATATCCAAAATTCACCTGGCATTTTTTCTTCGGTCAGATATTCAAATCCCATTTCCGAGATCATATTGATCATCGGGTGTGGTTCAAAACGCTGAATGAGAATAAACCCACTGTCTTCTTCTATTCCATATGTTTTTTTTATAATAATGTCAAAAGGATCAGTAATCATGGTTCTTACATCAAGAATTTCAAATTTTTCTTTTCGTTCGCGCCACGGGATAGCTTTTTCTTTTGGCAGGGAATTAAAAATTGACACCCGGTATTCATCGGTATATTCAATATTGAAGATCAAATTCAGACCGTTTGCCACCTTGAATAATTCGTCAGGCTTTTCAGTCGATATAATAACAATATTTTGTTGAGGCGCTAAAGTTGAGATTTTTTGGATCAATTCTTCTATCGTATTATTATTGTAAATATATCGTTCCGGGCTTTCTTCCCAGGAAATATCAACACTTTTGTTCTCCATTTCGTCTTTGGTTTTTTCAATACATTCCGGCATGCTTTTGAGCAACTTATATTCAACGCCAAGATATTTGTTTATTGTGTGCAATATTTCACATATTGATATGCCGGTAATTTTTGCAGCATCATTGAAGCTGGCAAAATGGGCAAGGGTATTATAGACTGCCGGATTTTGCATTCTTTTAAATTTAGGAGATAGATTAAGCAGCACATTTTTTAATTCCGGGTATTTATCTAAAGTCGTTTTGATATTCGATTTGCCAAATATTGCTTCAATATTATCTTCATTGCTGTTTTCGTTTGACGAAATTGCATCAACAGGGCAAACAGTAAGCGCTTCCCGGCATTGATCTGCTTCGTTATCATTTTCCGGTTGCTTTTTGAGATAAGCCCGATTATTGTTGTCCATTTCAAAATTGTTACCCGAAACCTCAATGCAAGCCCTGCAACCTATACATTCTTCGGAGACCGTGTATTTTTTTATAATTTTCTGCCCTTTGCGATTTTTATTTTTTTACATGGTACAAAAGTATCATATAAATTATTTTGTCAAAAATATAATTAGCACCTGAATATCTGCGGGAGATATTCCGCGAGTCCGGCTCGCCTGTCCAATCGTTTCGGGTCGGAATTTAAGCAGTTTTTCACGGCCCTCATTGGAAAGTGAGGTAATAGCATTATAATTAAAATCTTGCGGGATCCTTTTTGCTTCGAGCTGATGCATTTTTTTCACCTGCTTGAACTGGCGGTCAATATATCCTTCATAACGGGTTAACACGTAAGCCTGATCGATGGCATCCAGCAGATAATCGGAAAAATAAAACTTTTGCAAATCCAGGACATGACTTTCATCCAGTTTTTGCTGCAATATCAATAACGACAAGGAAGTGGTTTTTTCGACTGAAATTTCCAACGGATTATCCGACAATATTTTTGTTTTTTTAAAAGCTTTCATCAAAACATGGGTTTCATTACGAATCTGTTCAAACAGCTCAAGCAGGGATTGGGATTGCAGGCCGATCTCTTTGGCGGTATCCAGCAAGCGCAGGTGCGCATTATCCCAGCGAAGAAGCAATCGGTATTCAGCAAGGCTAGTGAACATGCGGTAAGGTTCAGAGGTTTCTTTTGAACAGAGATCATCAATGAGCACCCCGATATATGCCTCATGACGTTCGAGAATAACAGGAGAACGATTATCAAATTTTCGCACAGCATTAACGGCTGCCATCAGGCCCTGTGCGGCCGCTTCTTCATACCCGCTTGTTCCGTTTATCTGACCAGCAAAATACAATCCACTGACTTTTTTGGTTTCAAGGGAGCGCGTAATTTGATGTGAGGGAAAATAGTCATATTCAATAGCGTATCCGATCTTTATAAATTCAGCATGTTCCAGTCCCGGAACAGAGCGTAAAGCGCGGATTTGAATATCAATAGGAAGTGAAGAAGAAAACCCGTTAACATACCATTGTGAAGAACCTTCCCATTCCGGTTCCAAAAATAGCTGATGTGAAGGTTTTTCTGAAAAACGAACGATTTTATCTTCAATACTTGGGCAATAGCGCGGACCCACACCGGCAATCTTTCCGGTATACAGGGGCGAGCGGTCTAAAGCGGAACGTAAGATCTCATGGGTTTCCTCTGTCGTATAGGTTAGCCAGCAAGGAACATTTTTCGGATGGAAATTTGTTGTGGCACGAGAAAATGGTCCGGGATTTGAGTCACCTTCCTGAATTTCAAGTTTAGAAAAATCAATAGAGCGCTTAGCGATACGTGAAGGCGTCCCGGTTTTTAAGCGACCAACCGCAAAGCCAAGATCTTTAAGCTGTTCTGAAAGCCCAATAGAAGGAAGTTCACCGTAACGGCCTGCCGGGATCTGAATATTGCCAATATGGATTTTACCTTGCAAAAAAGTACCGTTTGTCAGAATACACGCATGTGCGCTGACGCATTTACCGTTATGCAGATATACTCCGTAAAATTGTCCGTCACGAATGTCGAGCGCGCGAACATCGCTTTCAATGACATCTAGTCCAGAGCAATCATCAATAACGCGCTGCATATATTTTTCATATTCACGTTTATCAGCCTGGGCGCGAGGAGCCCACACAGCGCGACCCTTGGATTTATTTAGTAATTTAAATTGAATTCCGGTAGCATCAATTGCTTTTCCCATTTCCCCGCCGAGGACATCAATTTCACACACAAGGTGTCCTTTAGCCAAACCGCCAATAGAAGGATTACAACTCATGCGCGCAATGGCGCGTTTTTCTATAGTTATTAGCGCGGTGTGTTTTCCCAGGCGCGCAGCAGCAAGTGCCGCCTCAACACCGGCATGTCCGCCCCCCACAACGATAATGTCATACACATTTTTCATCGTCCTGAATGTACATCATATGCATTTATTTAGCAAATACTGAGGGATAAAAAGGAGATAAAAAGAATGGTTTATTTACCAATACAAAAATGATCGAATATATTGTTCAGCACATCTTCTGAAGTGGTGTGACCGGTGATGTCATCCAGAGCATTAATGGCCTCACGGATATCCAGAGCAATATATTCATTAGACAAAGATTGGAAGATTGCCTGCCGGGCACAGTTGAGCGCTTCAATAACTTGAAGCAAAGCATGTTTATGCCGTTGTTTTGTGATGGCAATGGTGCTTCCATCAACACGATAATGTAATTGTATAGTAGAAAGCATTTTTTCAAGCAATACATCCAAATGTTGATGATGAGTCGCAGATACCGCAATAGATATTTCAGCATCTAATACCGGAAGGTCAAAAGACAGATCAATTTTATTGTAAACAACAATAACGGGAATTTTAGAATAACGCGAAAGAAACTGTTTTTCAAATGCATAGCCGTCTGTCATTGTAATATCAACAACCAGGAGGATCATATCTGCATCGCCCAATGTTTTGTATGCGCGTTCGGTTCCGATTTTTTCAATTGGATCCTGTGTTTTCCGCAAACCTGCGGTATCAACTAGCCGGAATAAAAACCCCTGATGAGCAAAAGATTCTTCAATTGTATCTCGTGTGGTCCCAGGAATATGTGAAATAATTGCGCGATCTTCTTCAAGCAAAGCATTTAGCAAGCTTGATTTTCCTGTGTTTGGACGGCCGACAATAGGAACCAATACTCCTTCGCGGAGAATTTTCCCGGCACTGTAGGAATCCACTAATGCAAATATATGTGTTTTGGCCTCATCAATTTTTTTATTAATCTCCTCGTGTGGTAAAGGGGTGATCTCCTCCTCGGAAAAATCAAGCTCTAGCTCTAAAATGGATGCAATGTCTGTGAGTTCATTGCGGAGAGCATGTACCTTTTCAGAAAGTTTTCCGGACAAGGTCCGGGTTGCTAATTTTTGTCCGGTATCCGATACGGCATGGATCAGATCCGCAACGGCTTCAGCCTGTAAAAGATCAAGTTTACCATTTACAAAAGCGCGCCGCGTGAACTCGCCGGGTAATGCTGGACGTGCTCCTAAGCGGTAATACAGGGCCAATATTGCCGGCGCAGCGCTAAAACCGCCATGACAGGAAATCTCCACGGTATCTTCTCCGGTGTATGAGGCCGGGGCCTTGAAATAAGTCACGACCACATCATCCAGTATTTCATCTGTATCAAGATCTACCACATGGGTAAATTGTGCATAGCGTGGTTTTAATGTTTTTATTGCCAATCCGTTCAGAGCAATGCGAAGGGCATCATTACCGGAAATACGCACAACAGAAATACCGCCTACACCCGGTGGTGTTGATATAGCGGCAACGGTATCATCATTATATACAGCAGTGGTCATTATTTTATTAACATAAGTTTTTTGGTTGAAAGCGTGATACCGTCACGGTGTAAACGGCAGATATATAATCCTGCGGGTAGGTGCGCGGCATAAAATGTCAAAACATGCGAACCCGCAGGCATAAAGGTATTAAGTAATGTTTGCACATGCTGTCCTTTGAGGTTGTAAATATCCAATCCCGTCAATCCGGCTTTTTCAAGTGAAAAAGACAATCGGGTTTCGGGATTAAATGGATTGGGATATACATGAAGAAGATCATAATATTCTGGAAAAAAAACACGTGCTGTTAAAACAAGCTCTTTGTCAAAGACTACCGGAGGGTGTGCGCCGCAGTGTCCTAGTCCGGGTGCTGTGCCATCGTAGTCTGCAGCGTTATAATGAACCAGATAATATTCTCCCTGTACATATTTTGCTGTTCCAAATTCGCGGCAAGGTGAACCGTCCGAGAGTGCGTATGTTATCGTAAAAAGGGGATCATTATCCAGCATGTTGCCGGCGGTAATATCCGATAAATCATCCCGCTTTAGAATGCTGCCGATACCGCTCATTAAATCGGTATATGCAAAATCTATTTCTGTATCACTAAGCTCAACCTGTATTTGATTCGGATTCCAGATAATAGAATTGAGAACCGTAGAACGGTCACTGTGTTGATCGAAATACAGTATTCCCGATGAGTCTGAGCCGGCCGTATTGTCTGCCAGGGTAGACTGAATTATCGTAGTTTTTCCGCCGCGCGAAGCAATTGCAGCCCCTTTGTTTTCGGCATGATTTCCGCTCAGCAGAACATTATGTATTTGCAGGTCTGTATTGGTAGTATATATACCCCCGCCGTATTGTGAGATCGAACCCGGTTTTAACATATGTGATATTGCGGAATCTGTATTTGCAATATTATCAGAAATATCCGTATAAAATAAAATGAGTTTGGAATTATTTTCCGCATAAATACCGCCGCCGGATGACGCAGTATTTTGATAAATATCTGTATGTGCCATTTTCCCGGTGGAACTTGCAAAAAATAGTGCGCCGCCCATATAGGCAGTATTGTTCTGCATAGTGACATGATTCAGCGTTATGGTAGATAATAAAGCATACAACGCGCCGCCGCCAAATTCAGCATGATTGTCTTCAAACACAACGCGCTCAATATAACAGCTTGAATTTTCGCAGTACAAGCCGCCGCCGAAGGTATAATTATTATAAAAAAAGCGACCACGACCATGTTTCAACGTAACTCCGCGCAACGCAAGCGAATCCGTATTGCTGACAGAAATAACCGGTGAATAACCGGCTGTATCCGCTAAAAGTATAGTAGATATTATTGCACTTGTATCATTATCGAAAATATAAGTAGAGCCAATAGTTAAAATTTTATTTTCAACAGCTATATTGCCGCGGTAAATCCCGGGTTGAATGACCACCGTATCTTCATCAGCGGCATAATCCACCGCTGCTTGAATGCTTGCGAAAGGGAGCTCTTGAGTACCGTTCCCCCAGACATCATCGCCGTCAATATCCACCCAAAAATGATGGTTTGTATTTAAACGCACATGCCGGGCTGATTCATACGCACCCATATCCGGCGGTGCCCATTCAGGATTTGGCCGAACACTACCAACGATATCAGAAAGGGGAATACCCGAAGTATCCGGATCGGCAGCAGAAATACAGGGTGATATTGGCAATAATACCGGGTGTGCATTTGTGGAATCAATCAGTGGGTCATCCACAATATTCCCAATTCCGGCGTACCCGTTTTTAACTGCGGAATATCGAATAGTAAACTGATCCGGATCTGCAGGGATTGCATTAGTGAAAATTGAATTGCTTATTATGACGGATGAACCCGTTGCGGTAAATGCTGGATTCAGAGTAATATTATTAAAAAATGTAACAAAATTATATTGCGCAGAGGCCTGCGAAAAATTCATAAGCGCAACAGAACATTGATTATCAAAAGCTGCAAGATTATAGGTTGTCAGCGAACTTGTGTTGTCCGCTGAAAGCAAATAGGGCACCTGCTGGGATTTCCACACAGCATTCGCGGTTGTTAGATGAGATTGTACCAGAGAAATAGCTGATGAATCCCCATTTTGGATATTATAATGAACTGTATTCTGCATACTGAGATCTGACGAAATCAGTTTAAGGCGGTTTCCTTTAAAATGAATGCCATCAAACTGCACACCTTGGGAATGACGAATAATTATACCGCCACCGTTATTGTCTTCCGCCAGATCGAACAAGATTCCTTTAACAATTGTGCTATCAGCATGATCAACTACAAAAAGCGGTTCAGTATTAGTTGAATTATAAACAGCAACACCGGTAGTAAAAGAATAGGAATCCGGGTTTTTCATATAATTATTTGCAATAATGGCAAGCTGTTTATCGGCAATGGTAACTGTTCCGGAATTTTGAAAAGATCGCATAACTAAAACCGTATCACCGGAAACCGCCGTATCCACTGCAGCCTGAATAGAGGATAAACTATCCGGAACAATCCAGACCGCCGCATATGCAGTAGCAGAGATACATAATAAAAAAATCGCAAAACGTAAATATTTCACAGGACCTTCTTCTGTATATTGATACAATTAAAAGAACAAGCTTAATTTGTCAATTCAACATGTCCGAAAACCGCATTCATTTCAATAGTAACTGAATACGCAGCGGAAGGTTCGGAAATAAATTTTCGCCTATCTTCCACTTTCCCAAATACTGGGCCGCCATGTTTTGTTACATTCCAATTTAAGGGAATGGCAAGACTGACATCACCAAATATCGCGCTGATCTCAATATAGGCACCGGTTTTCGGAATAGCTTCTCGCAAATCAATTGTAAGGTTGCCGAAAACCGCCGTTCCATGTCCACCGGCAAGCTGTTTGTCATTAATAATTTCATGCTGTCTATTAAAGAGCGTATTAATATTAAACACATGATCTGCGCTGTTCACGTGAACACCACCGGAGGCATCGGGATTGCTAATCTGTTTTTTGCGAGGCCAAACAATCACCCCCACAAGGATCAGCATTGCCGGCCAGATCAGATCACTGATATCATAAATATTATGCGTATGCAAAAGAAACAGAACCCCCAGGAAAATCATAAAAACACCGCCGCCGAAAGAACCGCCTTGAGCGAAGATGGTGATAAAACCAAGTAAAACAAGGATAAGTGGCCACCATTCGAGAAACAGATCATCAATATTCCACCATCCGATATTATTGCCGAGCGCAACAATACCAAAACATATAAAAACAAGGGCAAGAATAATTCGAAAGAGATTATGCTGAGTTACTTTCTTTTCCATTTTTTACCTCCATGATTTTTTGAATAAAATACCGGTGGATACGCATATCCTTAGTCAATTCCGGATGAAAACTGGCACCCAGATGCAGCCTAGATTCAACCAGTACCGGAATATTATCATGTTCTGCCAGCACCCGGATCGAATCACCCACAGAGACAATTTGGGGCGCCCGGATAAAAACAGCATGATAAGGCTTTTCAATGTCAAAATGTAGCGTAATATCATCTACAAAAGAATCTTTCTGTGAACCGTAAGCATTGCGGGAAACACAGACATCAATAAGTTCCAATTGATGGATCCGGGAATCGGAGATACCCTTCCCGAGTAAAATCAGTCCAGCACATGTTCCGAATATTGGTTTGGACTTCCCAAATTGCAGAATGTCATCATAAGCAATGCGGAACCCCATTACTTTTGTCATCGTGCTTGATTCCCCGCCGGGAATAATCAGTCCATCAAGGTCTTCAAGTTGTTCCACGTACTTTACTATTACAGGTACTGCACCGACCAAAGATAAAATATCAACATGCCGGGTATATGCACCTTGAATTCCCAATACACCGATGCGCAATTTCGTCATGAAAGCACCTGTTATTTACCAGCCACGTTTTGCCATTTTTTCATCTTCTTCGAGACTCGAAGCAACAATACCCACCATAGCGTCCTCTAGTCCCTTAGAAACCTCTGCCAGGACTGCAGGATCATTATAATGTGTTACAGCTTTTACGATTGCCTCTGCGCGTTGTTTCGGGTC
>JAGLUM010000285.1 GCA_023134755.1 Fidelibacterota bacterium
CTATACCGAAACCGACCCTGTATTTAGTTCATCAGTAGCGGCAGGGATTACAGGAACCGATACCACAAACTGGAACAACAAATTGGAAACCGAAGTTGATGGCTCTGTAACCAATGAAATACAAGACCTCGCAAACGTTCTCGCAGCAGGTACCGATGCAAACAGTAACAATATTACTAACCTTGCCGACCCCGTAAACGACCAGGATGCTGTAACAAAAACTTATGTTGATGCACTAATAGAAAAAATTTCTGAATTGGAGATCCTTACAACAACCTTTAAAGACTTCGATGGTAATCTTTATTCCGCAATAAAAATCGGTAATCAGATATGGATGGCAGAGAATCTGAAAACCACACACTATGCAAATGGTGATACAATACCTGATGGGTCAGGAGAAGCTAATATTTCCGGGCAAGTTGATCCTGAATATTGGTTTGCTTACAATAACGATACAAATAACGTTTATACCTACGGCAGATTATATACATGGTACACCGTCATCAACAGTGCAAATATTTGTCCTGATGGCTGGCGTGTACCGAGTGACGCTGATTGGACACAATTAACCGATTATCTTGGAGGCCCAAGTATAGCAGGTGGTAAACTAAAAGAAACCGGCACTACACATTGGAACAGCCCTAACACCGGAGCTATAAATGAAACCGGCTTCACAGCCCTTCCGGATGGCTACCGCTATTTCAATGGAGCATTCAACTACATTGGCACTTACGGTTACTGGTGGGCTTCTACAGAGTTAAATGCTTCAAGTGCATGGAACATTAACATGGACTACGATAACGCAGGTACCAAAAGGAGTTTCAACAATAAGAAGTTTGGTCTCTCTGTTCGGTGTATCATGGATTAGTCTATTTGTCTATTCGACTATTTACCCAGTAGGGAGGAACGACCGTATCAGGGTTTGATTATTAAAAAGTGGAAATGATAAACTGAAGTATCAATAATTCATTTCAATCCGGTTAACAACCATACACCACATAACAGATCTTATAAAATCCGCAAAAAAGATTAATAAGTCTTTAAACAGATGTTCTTCTTCCTGTCTATTCCTTATATAAGGGGATGATTATTCTATTTTGATGTAACGTATATATAATAGAGAAATCGTGAATTTTCCTTTGTAGATAACTTAGAAGACTTTCCTGTTCAAATCTTCATCATGTTATATGAAATACCCATACAGAAAAAGTAAAATCGAAAGTTAGCACAATTTCGGGGTAGGGACATTTAATGAATTGGAGGATATAATGAAAAAGTTTAATGTTAATTTCACAAAGAATTGATGTGGTACTGCATATACGGTATGTATTTACAAGCTATTGAAGTTAAGTCATACTAAAATC
>JAGLUM010000286.1 GCA_023134755.1 Fidelibacterota bacterium
TTATTCTGCCATTTTCTTATATATTTCCCAGCGATCTTTCGCGTAGGAAAGAAAATCTTTCCGGAAACCTTCAACATTTTCAGGAAAGGTTCTTTCAAGTGATGAATAACGTTTTTCACCGTTTAGGAAGTCAATAACTTCGAAATTCGGTTCTTTTGAATCCAGGATAAATGGATTCTTGCCTTCATCTTTTAAGGCAGGATTAAAACGGTAGTTTAACCAGTATCCGGTATCAACGGCTTTTTTCTCTTCTTTTTGAGCGAGACTCATGTCGATACCATGGTTTATGCATGGTGAGTATGCAATCACAATAGACGGCCCATCATATGCTTCAGCTTCTTGCAAAGCCTTTACTAGTTGGTTTTTATTTGCACCCATAGCAACTGATGCCACATAAACATATCCGTATGTCATGAGCATACGACCCAGATCTTTTTTAATTGTTTTTTTACCTGATTCAGCAAATTTAGCCACAGCACCAAGGGGAGATGCTTTGGAAGCCTGACCGCCGGTATTGGAGTAAACTTCTGTATCAAGAACAAGAATATTAATATTCTTGCCGGATGCCAGAACATGATCCACTCCGCCGTAGCCGATATCATAAGCCCAGCCGTCACCACCAAAAGCCCAAACAGATTTTTCGAGGAGATAACTTTTTAATTCAATAGCTTTTCTGACCATGGAATCATTTGTGTTTTCTTTTTTAAGCAGGATCTGAATGGTTTTAGCATTTTCCTTGGCTTCTGCATTAACATCAGACCAATTTTCCAGCGACCAATTAATAGCTGTTTTTAATTTATCTGAAACACCGTATTCGATTAATTTTTTTAAAGTAGATTTCAATTGTCTACGGTTAGAATCAACCGCTAATCGCATTCCAAATCCGTATTCCGCATTGTCCTCAAATAGTGAATTTGCCCATGTAGGTCCATGGCCGTCTTTGTTTTTGCAATAGGGAATTGTCGGGAATGTACCGCCGTAAATTGAGGAACAACCGGTAGCATTTGCTACGATCATTCTATCTCCAAACAATTGTGTAGCTAGCTTGATATAGGGTGTTTCACCACATCCGGCACATGCACCTGAGAATTCGAATAAAGGCTGCATGAATTGAGATCCCTTAACACTAAAGAGTTTCCCTGACCCCATGATATCGTTGGGAAGTTGATGAAAAAAGGTTTCATTAGCATTTTCACCTGCCTGACGTTCTTCATCAATGGGACGTAACTCAAGAGCCTGAACAGGACATTCATTGACACATGCAGAACATCCCTGACAATCTTCAATATAAATCTGGATCTTGTACTTTTTATCAGAATCTTTGCCTTTTACATCCAGAACGTTAAAAGTATCCGGAGCGCTTTTTAGATTTTCAGGGTCAATTAATTTTGCTCGTATCGCGGCATGCGGACAAACAAAAGTACATTGATTACATTGGATACATATATCAGCGTCCCAATGTGGCACTGCCGGTGCAACACCCCGTTTTTCCAGTTGTGCGGTTGCAGAAGGGACATATCCGTCGAATGGCATATCCGAAACAGGAATATCATCACCTTTTTCCCGCATAATGCGTTCGATAATATTTTTCGTAAATTTATCTGCATTATCCGAAATCAGTTTTTTAGGTTCTGTTGCTTTTTCAGGCAGTGAGGATGGAATTGTAATTTCTTTCAGTGCTGCTTCTGTTGCATCGACTGCCTTCCAGTTCATCTCAACAACTTCTTTTCCTTTTTTCTTGTAGCTCTTTTCTATAGCGTTTTTAATGAGATCAATGGCTTCATTTTTTGGCAGAACACCTGAGATAATAAAGAAGGCAGCTTGCATGACGGTATTGATCCGTCCACCAAGACCTACTTCTTTAGCAATTTTTAAGGCATTGATATTATACACCTTAATTTTTTTCTCAATGATTTCCTTCTGCATGTCTCTCGTGAAGTAAGAGAAAACTTCATCAGATTCCCAAATAGAGTTTTGCAGGAAAACGCCGTTTTCTTTAATGCCTTCAAGAATATCATAGCGACCGATAAAAGCCTGGTTATGATTAGCAATAAAATCGGCGTTGGTAACCAAATATTCAGATTGAATGGGTGAAGTTCCGAAACGCAAATGTGAACGAGTAATCCCGCCGGATTTTTTCGAATCATATTGAAAATATCCCTGAGCGTTCATGTCAGTATTATCACCAATAATTTTAATGGAGTTTTTATTTGCACCAACTGTTCCATCAGAACCTAAGCCCCAAAATTTCGCGGAGAATGTTCCTTTTGGCAGAGTGTTGATCTTTTCTTTGATCTCAAGAGATTTAAAAGATACGTTATCCACAATACCTACTGTGAAGTCATGTGAACATTTTCCATCAAGATGGTCATAAACTGCCTTAACCATTGACGGGGTGAATTCTTTCGATGATAACCCGTAGCGACCGCCAATAATAGTTATGTTCTTGTCTTTTAATGCGGCAACAACATCCAAATAAAGAGGTTCACCAAGAGAACCCGGTTCCTTAGTGCGATCTAGAACCGCGATTTTCTTAACGTTTTTGGGAATAGCGGAAATCAGAGCTTCGACAGAGAAAGGACGATATAAACGAACCTTTATAAGTCCAACCTTTTCGCCCTTTGCAGTCAAGTAATTGATGGTTTCTTCAATCGTATCACAGCCGGTACCCATTGTTATAATAATCTTTTCTGCATTCGGGGCACCAAAATAATCAAATAAATGATATTGCCGACCAATGACCTTCGCAACTTTATCCATGTATTCTTGAATAATACCCGGGGTTGCATCATATAATAAATTGGTTGTTTCACGACCTTGAAAATATACATCCGGATTTTGGGCACCGACTTTAACCCTGGGAGCTTCAGGATTCATGGCGCGGCTGCGGAAGTCTTCAATATATTTTTCATCTACTAACGATTTTATTGTATCATAATCAATGATCTCCACTTTTTGAATTTCATGGGAGTTGCGAAAACCATCAAAGAAATTTAAAAAAGGAATACTAGATTTTAAGGTTGCAAGGTGCGAAACAATTGCAAGATCCATAATTTCCTGAATATTAGAAGCTGCAACTAATGCCCATCCTGTATTACGTGCGGACATTACATCTGAATGATCACCAAAAATAGAAAGTGATTGTATAGCCAGCGAACGGGCAGAGACATGAAAAACAGTTGGTAGCATTTCTCCGGCAATTTTATGCATATTGGGAAGCATTAGCATTAATCCCTGGGATGCGGTAAATGTCGTTGTAAAAGCACCTGCTGAAAGAGCTCCGTGTACTGCACCGGCCGCACCGGCTTCCGATTGCATTTCTACAACATCAACAATTTCTCCAAAGAGGTTTTTTCTTCCATTTGCCGCCCAGACATCCGCATATTCCCCCATAGTAGAAGATGGGGTAATAGGATAAATAGCGGCTACATCGCTAAAGGCATACGCAACATGCGTAGCAGCAGCGTTTCCATCGATTGTTTGTTTTTTGAATTTGCTCATTTTAGCTCCTAATATTTGAAAATTTTAATTATATTCAGAACAATTGAAAAGATACAATTAAAAAGACATGAGATAAAGAATATTTTATAAAATATAATGAAATTTTATACAAAAAACTTGCCTCAAGTTTTTTGAGAGTTGAATGAACTTTTAGGAGTGATTAAGGAGTAAATTCATATAAAAAACTTGAGGCAAGTTTTTCTTCCTTATCATCCATTAAAAGCCTTTTAAAATCTTTAATTGGAAGGTATTGTTTATATGTTGAAATCATAGAGATATAATCCTCCGGATGAGGGAAATAATCACTGTGAATTTCTTTCGCGAATAAGGTGCCCGTACGTAATTTTATCCATTCAAGATAATTTGAATAGATCCAATCTTTCGGATATTTTACAAGTCTGGCTTTCACCGGATTAATGTGTATATACTTACAAAGTTGAATTAAATATTCCTGATTACTTACAAGCTTATGCTGTAATGGTGATTGAAATAAGGGCCCTTTTCTACCGTATTTCTTATTGTATCGCTGGACATAAGCTATAAGAACATAATTAAATATATGATACAATTTTTCATCACTGTCCTGTCTTAATAAAAAGTGAAAATGGTTCGGCATTAAACAATATGCAAAAACACTTGCCGAGTATTTTTTTACATTATATTTGAAAAGGTCCAGAAATAACTCATAATCATCTTCATCGTAAAATAACAAATGTTGATCTAATGTACGATTATAAAAATGAAAATAACTGCCGCAAATAAAATCATCAATTTTACATCTCATTTTTCATC
>JAGLUM010000287.1 GCA_023134755.1 Fidelibacterota bacterium
ATGAATTATTTCTGAATTGTAACAAATTGTAACGATAAAAAAGATAGGGTTTCTTAAGGCAATTCAAATAGTGCCCTCATAAATGTATTTCTATTTTTCTTTAAAAACCTCCAATTTTAGCTTATTAATAAACTCCTCATTCAAAGAAAAACCAGAAAAGAAAACCACTCCGTCAGCTCCGGCTTCCCTGGCTATTTTTACCTCCTGCGCCACTCCTTCAGGCGTATTTTTATTATGGGAAGACCGGCAGGCAATACCGGGATACACAAGGCACTTTCCATCCGCTGCTTTTACTGCTTCTTTTACAAACCTCCTGAACAAATCTGTATCGTTTGTATACAGCATTGGACAAATAAAATCTACGATTCCCTCTTTTGCCCAGAGTTCCCAATCCTGCCCGATTAAAACCTGTGCTGTCACATGATCGGGAAAAACGTCCACCCCCAAAACCACATTTCTTCCTGACTTATTGATTGTTTCTTTTATTTCTTTTACAAGTGCTGTTACATGCTTTGCGTTCCATTTAATCCACTCGCTCCAGACCATACTTCCGCAGTCATGTTTCACCTCAAGGGGAGAATAACCGTATTCCTTTTTAAAAGATTCACAAGTGGTTTTATCATAACTAAATCTCTGGTTGACGGGAAAACGAATATAGTCCAGGTGAATACCATCAATATCATATTTTAACGCTTCTTGTACTTTTCTTTTTAAATATTCACGTGCTTCGGGATTCGCCAAATTCAGATTAGGATAAATCTCTCCTTTTTTACCTCTGATAAGCCATTCGGGATGTTCCATTATTTTGCCTTCTAATTTAACTCTTTGCCCCGGACAGAAAATCGAATGTATTTTAATATTTCTTTGATGAGCTTCTTTTAAAAGAACTTTAAGAAAATCCCATTTTTTTTGATGCTGATCCATCATAGTATAAAAGCAAAAAATGTTGTTTATACCTATTTTATCATATTTATTTAGAAGTTCTTTCAAATGTTGAGTCGCTTCTTTTTCTTCATCTTCAAATATACTGGCATGCAGCCATACAGCCCTGCCTTCTTCTTGTTGCGCTTGTGAAAATAATGTTACAGGGATTGTTGCAAGGGTTAAAAACAATATCCCTGTTATCAGCGCTAATACAGTTTTCGAATTTTTTTTCATTTTTATTTCTCTTTTTTCTATTTATAACGATCTGCAATTGGTTTGCAAAAATGTGTTTCGGTATAACTGTCAGAAGGAAATGGTTAAACAGCCCCAAATCGGGATTTCGCAAGCCTGTATTGAGCGCTGTTAAAATACTCAACAAACCATTTCTATTTAAGTATATTTAAAATTTCAGCTGAACTTTCTACAAATTTAGGACAAAGAGTTTTAAAAAGGTTTAAATCTTTAGCTTTATTTAGATAATGTCTTGATTTTCCAATTGCGGTCAAAGAAGCCGGCCTTCAAAAAGAAATGACGGTCATAATT
>JAGLUM010000288.1 GCA_023134755.1 Fidelibacterota bacterium
TGGGTGTCGCCGATGATGCGACCAATGATTTCGATGTATTGTATGATGAAGTGGAACCACCGGCGGGTCCCGGAAGTTCAGTTTCTTTATCATTCCCTCATTCGGAATGGAGTAATCCCCTTGGAGATAATTTTTCTATGGATATTCGACCTGAAATTATCCTGAGCGATACCATGCAAGTCTGGGATTTTGAAGTATTATCTACAGACCCCGGAACAACGACTATAACATACATATTCACACGCGTCCCCGATGTACCGGTAATCCTGGAAGATAAAGCTATTAATCTAAAACGATCCTTATGTTCCGGTGATATGTACAGTTTCGCAGCCGAAGCGAATATCCCCCGTTTGTTCAGTATCAGTATCGGGGATACAAGCGCTCCGGCACTTGCTCTTGGAGCATCCTGCAGTGGACCGGCAATACTTTGTGCCAATACAAGTCATACCCTCGAATGGACAATGCAAGATGGCAATGGAATTGATTCTTTACAGATCTGGTTCTCAGCAGATAGTGGGGAAAATTATATTCAAATTGCTTCTCCGAATACGGTAGAATATTATGATTGGACCTTGCCGGATACAACGATCATTAAAAACGGTCTCTTAAAATTTACAGCTCAAGATTACGCGGGTAATATAACGGAAAAAATCGGTGACCATGTTTTTGCTATTGCAGGCGATTCACTGGTAGCAACCGTTCCCGCTGGCTGGAATCTCTGGGGTATCCCAATCGAACCGGAAAATAGTGAAATAAATATGAATCTAGATGATGATTTCACCGCATATTATGTTCTTTACAAATACCTTGACAATGGTTATTCATTTGCCAATTCATTATGTGTAGCTGCAGGATATTGGCTGGGAACAACGGAAGAAACGCTCATTGATATAAGCGGAATGCCACTGTCGAATGACGATAGTCTGTCACTGGAACAAGGATGGAATCTGATCAGTGACCCTCTGATCGTGGATATATTAACTGACAGTCTCTTGTTCGTAAAAGACGTCGTAAGTAAAACCCGAAATGAAGCTGTGTCTGCCGGGTGGATAAATAGTATTTATGGTTATTCTTCTGACAGCTATGAATACGCAAATAAACTTCAACCTTGGAAGGGGTATTGGATCAGCGTACTCGAAACAAATGTTTCCATGATATTCCCCCTGCATCAAAATCGCGCTCCTTTACTTATGAAAACCAACACAACAACACCTTTGATCGCTTTCCAGACAACTGCGGGTGACCTGCATCATAATATTCTTGCGATCGGAACGGAGGATAACGCTACATTTGGTTTTGATCCGGAATATGATGCAATTACGCCCCCGCTTTCCCCTGGTCCAAATTTTCTATCTCTTTATGTACCACGTACAGATCTAACGAACATGATCTTGGGAAATCATTTTGTAAAAGATATCCGTGCCACTATTAGCGGAGAGCAATTTGAAGAATGGGTAATTCGATTGGAAACAAGCGAAACCTCCGCACAAGTAACATGGACAATAAATGCTATTCCCAGCGAACTGGAAATCGGGATTGATATTCAAGGTCTGGGATATTTTGAGAATATGCGTGATATGGAAACAATAAATGTTCTCGATGGACAGAGTTTCAAAGTTCGGATCGGTGCAAATGTAGTAGGACTTGCTAAAAATCTCATTCCTGAAGTATATGCGCTGGGTGATAATTACCCCAATCCCTTTAATCCAACAACAACGATCAGGTATGCGCTTTCAGAGGCGGCATATGTGCGTTTAACGGTGTATGATCTCAACGGACGTGCAGTGCGAACACTGGTCAGCACAGAACAAAGCGCAGGATATAAAGCGGCGATCTGGGATGGGCGAAATAATACCGGCGACCTAGTGGGTAGCGGTATTTACTTATTTCGTATCGAGGCCGGTACCTTTGTTGAAACAAAAAAGATGGCGTTCATGAAGTGATCTATGACCGATAACCGGTGACCTGTAATCTGTGATCGGTAAATAATTATATGAGCCACTCTTCTTGGGTGGCTTTTTTATAGCAGTAGACGGTAGGTAGATCGATCTAAGAATAGAGATCTCCTTCGCTAAAGCTACGGGAGATTAAAATCAACGATATGCGTATATCGAAGTAACTGTTTTCTTCCTTTTGTACCCTCTTACCCTTTTTATTTAAAATGCCTCAAAACGTCTCTCCCAAATAAATCGTCCCAATAACAAAACTCCCCAAGAAAGGGGAGTGAACGTACGCCATCTAGGACTTGAACCTAGAACCAACGGATTAAGAGTCCGGTGCTCTACCAATTGAGCTAATGGCGCATGTTGGCTTAGAAGCCAGGAAGCAGGGAAGCAAAGAAGCTAAAAGACAGAAGTCGGAAGCTTCGGCTTTGCCCTCCTTCGCCCCGATAGCTGTTAGCTTTCAGCAGGCTGATTGCAATAAGCTATTTCGCCCACCTTCGTTAAAACTACGGTGGACTTCCGTCTCTCCTTCGCTTCTCTTAGAAGCTCAGTCAAGACTTCAGTACGCACGGAAGGATTCGAACCCTCGGCCTTCGGAACCGGAATCCGACGCTCTATCCGACTGAGCTACGTGCGCGTGATAATACAACTCTGTTCTGAATACCAAAGAGTTGTTGCCTGTCCTCCGTCCCGAAGCTTCGGGATAACGAAGGAGGGTTTCAATAAGCTGAAAAATATACTACCTTTGTTTTTTGTTTCAAAATTATTTTTTATCTCTCATGCTTGTCCATCGAAGTCCCTCTGGGGACGAAGTCGGAAAGACACAAATAGGCACAAGGTCACCATTAAAATTAAGATCCTATACCTTAGTAAATTTTAGTGCCTTCGTGATACTTCGTGCCTTTGTGTGAGATGTTTGATATTACTTTATTGTCATTCGATACACTGCATTTCCACGAATCAGCTGTTTGCTGACATAGTCACTATGGTATTCGCCATTGATGTAAAGTTTGGTTTGATCGCAGTAATAAGGACTTTTTGGAATGCCGGATGTACCGGTTGGAATGACAGTCTGTGAATGGTCCCAGTCGTCCGGAGTATAAATATGCCGGTGTGATGCCCCATGTTCAATCTTAAAGGGATTATAATATCGAAACACAGAAACCGCCGTAGTAAAACAGTCTCCGTCCATCGGATAGGGGCCCCGGTTGAAATTAAAGAAACGGTCCAGTATGGCCACACTTCCCATAGGATGCTCCAGGGTCAATTGATGGATATCACCCCATTGCCAGTCTTCCGGATGTTTCCCCAGTTTATCAACCAGTTCTTCTACTGTTGCCTTAAAGCTGAGCCTGATCATATCGTTCACCCCTTCAATGTCGGGGGTGTTAACATCATCCATCCAGGGAGAAGCAACATCACCCCAAACATTTTTGACATAGTTGCGAACGAAGCTACCGCTGCGCATAACCATGTCGTAATGCAAACTGTCAAGTTCATCACCCATGGTGTGTTCCAGAAACTGCATATAAAATGTTTCAAGAATACAGGGCGCCGCAGCATCTTTGTTGAGCCATCCGCCCCAGGTTTTTAAAATTGTATAGACTTCTTGTTCTTTTGAACTTAATTCCGTGTTATTTAAAACAGCAACAAGCAACGGCTTAAGATCCCTGTACAACAGGGATTGCTGATCAAGTTGTATAGCTTTCATGTCATTAATATCCAGATCATCCTGCTGACCCAGCAGTTCGCGGATACGATCGATCCGGTAGGGGACCTCAGGCCAATGACTGATAAAATGGGGGTCATACTTATCCGTAACACGATTATTGGCAGAGGAGATTATACCGGATTTCGGATTATAGCTGTTGGGAAGTTTAT
This sequence comes from Fidelibacterota bacterium, assembly GCA_023134755.1. Lineage (GTDB taxonomy): Bacteria > Fidelibacterota > Fidelibacteria > Fidelibacterales > Fidelibacteraceae > M50B103. Next base: position 3,825 of record JAGLUM010000288.1, read on the forward strand.
CAAAATCCATCAACCCGGTCCAGTCGTATTCATCTGTTTCGCCGGGATAAATAGAATAATAGTGATCTTTTTTCATGGGGACACCGGCCGCATTTTGAAGTCCGATATTTCCTTCGACATCAGCATAGCAGATATTTTGACTGACAGATTTAAAATGGCTTGCCGCGTTGCGAAATTCATCCCAATTGCCGGCACGATTCAGAAGATAAACTCCCAAAAACTCATTGCTTTTTTCATTTCCGATCCAACGCATGGAAATTGCGGCTTCATTCGTTTTGCGGAATTCCGAAATGATCGGTCCCCTGTGCGTGAAGCGTAGAGTTCGTGTTTGAATATCGCCGGATTTGGTTTTAATTGCTTCTTCATGAATATCCAGATCAACCCATTTTCCGTTAAAAAAGTACTGGGTGGAATCCGAATTCAGGCGTTCAATATAAAAATCAGTATCGTCCATACCTACATTAGTCATACCCCAAGCGATTTTGTCATTATGTCCGGAGACCACAAAGGGTTGGCCGGGAATTGCGACACCGGTAACATCGAGCCGGTCTTTAACGACACAGTGCATCTGATACCAGATGCCCGGCGCGAAATATCCTAAATGCATATCATTACACATTATAGCCTTGCCGTTGCGCGTTTTAGAACCGTTTACCGCCCAGTTATTACTGCCATGAAAGATACCCGTTAACCCCATATCATTCAACTGTTCAAATGCGGTATTTAGATGCGAAGCAATAAGTGTATCTTCCAGTCCGGGATAAACCAGTGTCTGGTGTACTGCTGTTTCAGGCAAAAATGCGCGGACCTTTTCTTCGCCGACCTGCTGTATTAATTGATGCAGAGATATTTTACTACGGTAACCGGAAGTGAGATCCCATGACATATATCCAATCATATTGACTGAATGCACCGGTTCCCAAAACTCAGGTTTATATCCTAGAATCGCAAATTCCGGTGGCAGGTTCTTTTGATGGTTTTCAATATATTGATTAACCCCGTCTGTAAAAGCAAAAAGAACCAACCGCACCTCGGGATCGAGTGTTTTTAATATAGCTTCTGATTTTTCACTAATGCACAGAGCGCGCATCAGCGCGTCGGTTTTTACCAGATCGTCTCCAAAAATTTCAGACAGACGTCCCGTGGTTCCACGCCGCATCAAATCCATTTGCCACAGACGATCTTGCGCCATTACATAACCTACAGCGCGGTACAGATCTTCTTCTGTTTCTGCAAAGATATGCGGAACTGCATACTCGTCACGGAAAATTTCGACAGTTGCCGTCATATTCCGCAAATCAACATCCTGATTATAATCAGGGAGCGCGCGCGATCCAATTCGGTCAATTAAAAAAAGTGTTGATAAAAAAACAATAACAATAACAAGCAATACAACCTGTACAATTCGCAAGAAAAGTTTCATATTCCACCCTGTGTGTTGGGTTAAATTATCAGGAATTCATAGTCCTGAGAAATTCTTTGTTACTTTTCGTATGTGACATGCGGTCGGTCAGAAATCCCATAGCCTCCATTGGACTCATTTCACTGAGAAGTTTTCGCAGGATCCAAATACGTGCCAGTTCTTTCGGTGACATCAATAATTCTTCTTTCCGGGTGCCGGAGCGGTTGATATCAATTGCCGGGAATATACGACGGTCACTTAAGCGTCGGTCAAGAACCAATTCCATATTGCCTGTTCCTTTGAACTCTTCAAAAATTACGTCATCCATGCGACTGCCGGTATCAATCAGGGCAGTGGCAATGATGGTGAGACTTCCGCCGTTTTCAATATTTCTGGCAGCACCAAAGAAACGTTTAGGTTTATTTAGCGCGTTACTGTCAATACCACCGGATAAAATTTTACCGGAATGGGGTACAACAGCATTATGTGCACGCCCAAGACGGGTTATACTATCTAAAAGGATCACCACATCATGACCATATTCCACCAGACGTTTGGATTTTTCAAGGACCATTTCAGATACCTGTACATGGCGTTCCGGTGGTTCATCAAAGGTTGAGCTAATAACTTCCGCACCGACATTCCGTTCCATGTCTGTGACCTCCTCGGGGCGTTCATCGATTAGCAAGACCATAAGTATCACATCCGGGTGATTGGCTAAAATACAATTCGCGGTTTTTTGCAGAAGAGTAGTTTTTCCTGTTTTTGGCTGTGCGGTAATAAGTCCACGCTGGCCTTTTCCGATGGGTATTAATAAATCCATAATTCGGGTAGAAAAATCATTTTCATCATAGCGTTCTAAATGTAGACGCTCATCGGGATACAGAGGAGTGAGATTTTCAAAAGATTCCAGATTTTTTGTGATAACTGGATCCTGATTATTAATTGCCTCTACCTTCAGCAGTGCAAAGAATTTTTCGCCTTCTTTCGGTGGTCGAAGTTGACCGGCAACCAAATGGCCGGTTTTTAGTCCGAAACGTCGAATTTGGGTTGGCGCAACATACACATCCAGGTCACTGCTAAGATAAGAAAACCGTGCGCTACGTAAAAAACCGTAGCCGTCCGGCAATACTTCCATGATCCCTTCTTCAAATACATGTCCCAGACTCTCTGCTTGAGAGGCCAAAATCTTAAAGACAAGTTCTTGCTTTTTGAGATTTTGCACTCCGGGAACTTCAAATGATTGTGCGATTTCCTGTAATGTTTTTAATGTAAGTTCAAGAAGTTGAGCAACAGCATAAGGTACTGTTTTTTCTTCTTGGTTTAATGATGTAGAAATTGTTTCTCTCAAAGAAATCCCTATTTTTTAATAGTTGAAATATAAAAATACGACATTGTCATGTAA
>JAGLUM010000289.1 GCA_023134755.1 Fidelibacterota bacterium
GTATATCAGGACGGTTATGGTTGTACTCTTGTCCGGGATTTCACGAAAGAAGAAATTTTAGACCGCCCACCACTCCCCTATCAATCCAGCATCAAGCAGCATCCCGAAAGCTATTGGCCAAAGGGTGACAAATTACCGCTTATTTCTCCAAAAGATGTTAATTATTCTATTTTAGAAACAGCGGTAAATGATGCCTTTGCTTTAGAATCTCCGCGTATGGGTTCACGGGCTATTATCGTAGTATATAAAGATCAAATCGTTGCAGAAAAATATGCTGACGGTTTTTCCGCAGATACCCGCTTCCTGAGCTGGTCCATGGCCAAAAGTATCACCAATGCATTAGTCGGAATCTTGGTTAAAGAAGAAAAAATTGATATTTATAATCCAATTATGATGCCGGGCTGGGATAAAGATGAAAGAGCGGCTATTACCTGGAACGATATGATGCACATGGGCAGCGGGTTGGAATGGGAAGAAGATTATGGAAATGAGTCTGATGTGAATGTCATGCTCTATAAGGTAGGTGATTTTGGCTCATTTACCGCTGATAAACCTTATGTTGCTCCCCCAAATACCATATATAATTACTCTTCGGGATCCAGCAATTTAGTCAGTCTGCGCATGCGGGATTATTTTGAATGTGATGTTGCCTATTACGCATTCCCTTATAATAAGCTCTTCAAAGAAATTGATATGAACAGTGTGGTATTCGAAACTGATGCAGCCGGGACCTATGTCGGTTCCTCCTATCTATATGCTACAGCACGGGATTTCGCACGTTTTGGACTTCTGTATTTAAACGATGGCTACTGGTTGGGTAAACAAATTTTGCCCAAGGAATGGGTAGATTATAGCTCCACACCCGCAGACGCATCAGGTGGTGAGTATGCTGCTTATTTCTATGCTAATGAATCCCTGGATTTACCGGACGTTCCGAATGACACTTATTACTGCCGCGGCCATGACGGACAACGCATTTATATTGTGCCTTCACGGGATTTGCTTGTAGTACGACTTGGGTACTCAAAAAAGGGCACATTTGATTTTAATTTAATGATGAAAGAAATATTGGC